>CAZJXE010000105.1:0-3875 GCA_964549835.1 uncultured Weeksellaceae bacterium | reverse complement strand
TCTTGAAGGAATGGAGCTGTTTAGTGGAAAAACTAATATTAATAATGAAATTGTTGTTTTAAAATCCTATTCTTTAATTAATCAAGTTATTGATGAATTATCATTAGGTGTATCATATCATCAACATGGATTTCTTCAAAGCAATGAACTATATCAAAACACACCATTTTCTGTTATTGTAGACTCTAATTATAGTCAAATTACAAATACCGAATTTAGAATTAAGATTATTGATGATAAAAAATTTAATCTATCATGTTCCATTGATGATCAAAATACATATAACTTAAAATCAGATAAATTAAATAAAAACATTTTTGCAAATATTGAAATTGATGACGAGTTCAACTTTAATCAACAGATAAAAACTAAATATTTTTCTTTTAAAATTTCTAAAACAAAAGCATTTAATCTCAATTCAATTATAGAAAATGAAAAAGATTTTTCTTTTAAATTATATCAGAGATCAAAGCTTGTCGCTAACTACATTGATGCTGTAGCAATAAATCCTATAAACAAAGAAACATCTGTTTTAAAGTTGAAAATAAATGGCGAAAACCCTGGTAAAAATATAGAGTTCTTAAATACCCTAAGTAAAAAGTATATTGATTATGGTCTAAATGATAAAAATAATATGGCCATAAATACAATATCATTTATTGAGGAACAACTTAGCTTAATAAAAGACTCTTTATTAGTTATTGAAAATAATATTGAAAAGTTTAAAAGAAAGCACCCAAATATTGAAAATATTGAGGAAGAGTATGGTGCATTTTTTCAAAAACAAAAAGTAGAAAACCTTCTAGCTGAACAAAATGTTAATATCAAATATTATTCATCATTATTAAATTATCTAAATGAAAATAAAGATGAGAGTGGTATTGTATCACCATCATCAATGGGTATTTCAAACCCTGAACTAAATACTTTAATAAATCAATTACTTCAACTAACTGCAAGAAAAAGTGACTTAGAACTTACCACTACTGAAAAAAACCCTACCTATATATCAATTATTACCCAAATAAAAAATACCAAAGAAATTTTAATTGAAAATTTAAGTAATTTAATAAGTAACACTAAAATTTATGAGAATGATCTACTAAAAAGACAAGATAATTATAATAATAGTATTAATTCTTTACCTCAATATCAAAAAGAATATATTAACCTTAAAAGGGAATACCTATATAATGAGCAAACTCTAGCATATTTACAAAATAAAAAATACGAAGCTTCTTTGGCTAAGGCTGGAACTGAGTCAGATCATAAGGTTATAGATTATGCAAGACTTGATAGCGAAATACCTGTGAGCCCTAAAAGTTCTGTAACTTATTTCTTTTGTCTTCTTCTTGGACTATTTATTCCAATTATATTTATCTCATTAAAAGAATTTTTCAATAACACAATAAGAAGTAAAAAAGACTTACAAATGCATTCAAATATTCCTATTTTAGGATTAATTGGTCACAGTGAAAAACTAACAAGTCTTATTGTACCTAAAAACTCTAAATCAGTGATTTCTGAATCGTTCAGATCAATTAGAACAAATGTTCAATATCTAGCAGTTGATAAAACAAAAAAAGTGATTACTGTTACCTCATCAATCGGAGGTGAAGGTAAGACTTTCTGCTCGATGAACTTAGCATCTATTTTTGCTTTATCAGGACATAAAACTGTATTAATTGGAGCAGATTTGAGAAAGCCAAAACTTGAATTAGAATTTAAATCAGAAAATAAAAGCGGTTTGAGTAATTACTTAATAAATAAATCAACCCTTTCAGAGATAACAAACAAAACTGAAGTTGAACATTTAGATATTATTTTTTCAGGCCCTACTCCACCAAATCCTGCAGAACTTTTAGATAGTAGTAAAATGAAAAATCTTATTAAAGAGTTAAACAAAAAATATGATTATGTAATTATTGACACTCCACCAATTGGTTTAGTAACTGATGGAGTAATTTTAATGAAAAATGCAGATATAAATCTTTATGTAGTTAGACATAATTACACAAAACATCAAGCCCTTGCTGTAGTTAACTCATTATATGATAATAATCAAATCCATAACATACATTTTATAATTAACGATTATCAAAACAACATGGGCAATTATGGATATGGTTATGGATATGGATATGGTTATGGATATGGTTATGGGGGTGGTTATGGCTATTATGAAGAAGATAAACAATCATCATAAAACCTTTTCCTATCAAATCAAACTCTGAGATATCATTTTTTCTTGCTCTTCTTCCTGTTTTAACATTAATTTTCTTTTTAGCATCTAATGTTTATATATACGGAGATGAATCTTTAGCAGGACCTAATCAAATTGCTTTATTATTATCTACATCAATTGCAATCATTATTGGAGTGTTTAATAAAACAAAATGGAAAAACATACTAAAAACCATTAGTAAAAATATAAGCTCAACAACTTCTGCTATTATAATATTACTTCTAATTGGATCGTTAACAGGAACATGGCTAATTAGTGGAGTAGTTCCAGCAATGATTTATTACGGACTTCAAATTCTAAATCCTGATTTTTTTTTATTAGCATCTTGTATTATATGTGCGATTGTATCTTTAGCTTCAGGAAGTTCTTGGTCAACTATAGCAACAATTGGAATAGCATTAATTGGAATTGGTCAGGTTCTTGGTATTTCTGAAGGACTAATAGCTGGATCTATAATTTCTGGTGCCTATTTTGGTGATAAAATGTCTCCATTATCTGACACTACTAATTTAGCAGCAGCAATGGCATCAAGTGATCTTTTTTCTCATATTAAATATATGATGTATACAACAATACCAAGCTTTGTTATAACATTAATTATCTTCTTTTTTATTGGTCTATCAATTGAAACAACTACAACTCAAAATATAAATGAATTACTAATATCACTTAACTCAAAATTTAATATTAATATCTTTCTTTTTTTAGTTCCAATATTAGTTGTTGCACTAATTATTAAAAAAACTCCTGCAATACCTGCATTAATGGCTGGTGTTGCTTTAGGCGCTTTATTTGCAATAGTATTTCAACCACAAATAATTAAAGAAATAAGTCAAACTGATATTTTAAACATAAAATCATATTATAAAGTCATAATTGATTCTATTGCTAGTGATATTCAAATAAATACTGAAAACAAATTAATGAATAATCTATTGAATAGTGGAGGAATGAAAGGTATGTTAAGTACCATTTGGCTTGTAATTTGTGCAATGAGTTTTGGTGGTGCAATGCAAGAAACTGGTTTGTTAAAAAGAATTAGTGAGCCAGTAATACAATATGCAAAAACAACAGGTTCATTAATTGCAACTACTTCAGGAACATGTATATTTTTTAACTTAACAACTGCTGATCAATACCTTAGTATTGTTGTTCCAGGAAAAATGTTTGAAGAAAGTTTTAAAAATAAAGGTTTAGCGCCAGAAAATCTTAGTAGAACCTTAGAGGACAGCGGAACTGTAACTTCTGTTCTAATTCCTTGGAATACATGCGGAGCAGCCCAATCAGCTGTACTTGGGGTGGCAACACTAACTTATCTACCATTTTGCTTTTTTAATCTAATTAGTCCATTAATGACAATGACTTATGGATATCTAAAAATTAAAATTAAAAAAGCTAGCTAAAAATTTCTTTAATTTTTTCTACAGTATAATCAATTTCTTCTTTTGTGTTATATCTACTAAAAGAAAATCTCACTCCAGTTCTATTATCATCTTTACAGACAACATCTAATACATGCGAACCAGACATGTTTCCAGCAGAACATGCACTTCCACCCGAGCATGAAATACCCTTAATATCTAAATTAAATAATAACATTTCAGATTCAGATATTTTTGGAAAACTTACA
>CAZJXE010000104.1:0-3887 GCA_964549835.1 uncultured Weeksellaceae bacterium | reverse complement strand
TATAATGACATTAAAAAAAATAAAAATGAAGAAGAAATCCCAATTAATTCTAATAGGAAATCAAATGAAATTGGAACACACGAGGTAAGTTACACTTCAGAAATTGATCATTTAATTATTAAACACGTAGCAAAAAGTAGAGACGGATTTGCTGTGGGAGCACTACTTGCAGCTGAATGGATCCAAAATAAAAAGGGTATTTTTACATTTGAAGATGTCATAAAAAGTATCTAGCATGAAAAAAGGTTTAAAAATTATTTTATTTTTAGTTTTTACAGTTGTTTGGTCAATAATTGTATATCTAATAAATGGAGAATGGCTTTATTTTATTCCTTTACTAATTGCTGATGTATTATTTTTTGAAACAATTAGTTGGCAATTTTGGAAAAAGAAAGAAAAAAAAGAAAAAAGAAAAAAAAGTGAACTCAGAAACTGGATTGAAGCAATTGCATTTGCAGTTGTTGCTGCCCACATATTAAGAACATTTTTTATTGAAGCCTACACTATCCCCACATCATCTATGGAAAAATCAATGTTAATTGGTGACTTTCTTTTTGTTAGTAAATTAGCATATGGACCAAGAGTTCCAATGACCCCTGTTGCTATTCCTCTTATGCACCATACTATTCCAGGTACAAATAAAAAATCATATTCCGAAATTCTACCAATTCCATATCATAGAATGAAGGGTTTAGGAGAAGTAAAAAGAAATGATTGCGTAGTATTTAACTGGCCTGCTGAAAAATTAGGTAGACCCGTTGATAAAAAAGAAAACTATGTTAAAAGATGTGTTGGAATAGCTGGAGATAAGATCGAAATAGTAAATGGACAACTTATGGTTAATGATGAACCTCAAAATGAACCAGAGGGAATGAAAAAGCAATTTACTTATAAAGTTAAAACAAAAGGAAGTGGATTAAACCCAAAAATTCTTTACAAAAAATTCGATATTACAGAAGGAAGTAGAGGCAGCAATCTAAATGAATATAATTTATTCTTAACTGATAAAAGCTTACTGGGACTACAACAATTTAACAATGTAGTTTCAATAAATCAAAATATTGATTCAACATCTTCCTCATCAGAATATTATTTTCCAAATAATAATACCAATAAATGGAATATTGACAATTATGGTCCTATAGTTATACCCAAAAAAGGTTCAAAAGTTGATTTAACTATTGAAAACCTTGATCTATACAAAGATATTATTGAAATTTATGAGTCGAATTCTCTAAAAATTTTAAACAATAAAATTTATATAAATGATTCTATAACTAATGAATATGAATTTAAAATGAATTATTATTGGATGATGGGAGATAATAGGCATAATTCTGCTGATTCAAGAATGTGGGGTTTTTTACCTGAAAATCATATAGTTGGAAAGGCATTATTCGTTTGGATGAGTTGGGACAAAAATGGGAAAGGCTTAGGTAAAATTAGATGGGAAAGGTTATTTTCAAGTGTCAAATAAAAAAATAATTTTACCCAGCTCATACTTTGCTCCAATTGCCTATTACTCAATATTACTTAAAAATTCAAATTGCGTAATTGACATTCATGAAAAGTTTATTAAACAATCTATAAGAAACAGATGTACAATTTTTAGTACAAATGGCAGTTTAAATTTATCTATTCCAAAAATTAGAAAAAATAGTTCAAAGGCTATTATTAAAGATATCAAAATTTCTTATGCGGAGCCTTGGCAAAAAATTCATTGGAAAACTATTATTACATGCTACAACTCCTCTCCTTTCTTTGAATTTTACAGAGATAAATTTGAGTTTATCTACAGAAAGAAAGAAAAGTATCTTATTGATTTTAATTACAAAACACTTAGTTTAATGTTTGAAATATTTAATGCAAAAAAAAATATAGTTTTAAGTGATAAATATGAAACAAATCATCTAAGTGACTTTAGAAATTATTCATTTCATACTATTGAAGACACTTATTATGATCAGGTATTTTCTGAGAATCTTGGATTTATTAGCAATTTATCAATCATTGATTTACTTTTTAATTTAGGTCCTGAATCTTTAGACACAATTAATAGAATTGATATTTCAAAAATATATTGACAATTATAAAATCCTTTATTTTTAATAAATTATATATCACATCTTTTAATGTTGTTATATTTGCTATCAGATAATTTACATTTATGATGATAAAAATTAGCTTGCCAGATGGAAGTATAAAAGAGGTGCCAAATGGTTCAAATGCTTTTGATATTGCAAAATCTATAAGTGAAGGACTTGCTAGAAATATTTTGTCTGCGTCCGTTAATAAGGAAATTTGGGATATAAATAGACCCATAACATTTGATTGTTCTCTAAAACTACATACATTTAATGATATTGAGGGGAAGAAATGTTTTTGGCATTCATCTGCGCATCTAATGGCTGAAGCATTAGAGAATTTATATCCTGGAGTAAAGTTAGGAATTGGTCCAGCAATTGATAATGGGTTTTATTATGATATTGACCTTGGAGATGATAGAAAATTATCATCAGATGATTTTCCCAAAATTGAAGAAAAAATGTTATCTCTAGCTAGAGAAAAAAATAATTTTATCAGAAAGGAAATCAGTAAAAAAGATGCGCTAAGCTTTTTTAATAAAAAAGGAGATGAATATAAAGTTGAATTGTTGAATGATCTAAATGATGGTAATATTACATTTTATTCTCAAGGAAATTTTACTGATTTATGTAAGGGTCCACATATTGATAATACATCTAAAATTAAAGCAATCAAACTATTAAATGTTGCAGGGGCATATTGGAAGGGTGATGAAAAGCGAAAACAAATGACCCGAATATATGGTGTAAGCTTTCAAAAACAAAAAGACCTTAGTGCTCATCTAAATATGTTAGAGGAAGCAAAAAAAAGAGATCATAGAAAGATAGGAAAAGAAATGGAGCTATTTACCTTTTCTCAAAAAGTAGGGCAAGGATTACCGCTTTGGCTTCCTAAAGGAGCTCAATTAAGAGAAAAACTTGAAAATTTCTTAAAAAAAGCTCAGCTTAATGCAGGTTATGTACCTGTAATTACTCCCCACATTGGTAATAAAGATCTATATGTTTGTTCAGGTCATTATGATAAATACGGTGAAGATTCATTTCAACCAATAAAGACACCTCAAGAAAACGAAGAATTCTTTTTAAAACCTATGAATTGCCCACATCACTGTGAAATTTACAAAAGCAAACAATATTCATATAAAGATCTTCCGGTTAGATTTGCAGAATTTGGCACAGTTTATAGATATGAACAATCAGGTGAACTTCATGGATTAACTCGAGTAAGAGGATTTACTCAAGATGATGCCCATTTATTTGTTAGACCTGACCAAGTAAAAGATGAGTTTAAAAATGTAATCGATCTTGTTCTATATATTTTTAGAGCTCTTGATTTCAAAGATTTTAAAGTACAGATCTCATTAAGGGATAAAGATAATCAGTCAAAATATATTGGATCTGAGGAAAATTGGGAAAAAGCTGAACAAGATATTATTGAAGCAACAAAAGAAAAGAATTTAAATGCTGTTATTGAATATGGTGAAGCTGCTTTTTATGGCCCTAAACTAGATTTTATGGTTAAAGACGCAATTGGTAGAGAATGGCAATTGGGAACAATTCAAGTAGATTATAGCTTACCTGAAAGATTTGAATTAGAGTATACAGGAAAAGATAATAACAAACATAGACCTGTTATGATTCATAGGGCACCATTTGGATCAATGGAGAGATTTGTTGCTGTACTAATAGAACACTGCGGAGGTAATTTCCCTCTCTGGCTGAGCCCTGAACAATTCATTATTTTACCCATAAGTGAAAAATTCCATGAATATGCAGAAAATGTTAGACAATTATTAAAAAATT
>CAZJXE010000103.1:0-3910 GCA_964549835.1 uncultured Weeksellaceae bacterium | reverse complement strand
GGTTTATATTTAGATTTATTTAAAATAGACATGAAATCACTTTCATGCATAAGTTCTTTTAATTTTATATCTCTATTTTTTTGCATATAGTTTTTTACAATTTTATAGCCAATGTAATAAGCAATACGAGATGGAGAATCTATCGTCATTCCCTTTGAAAACGGAGCGTGATTTAAATAAGTTCTATAATCTTTTTGCTGAGTAGAAAAAAGTAAATCATTATCAATTAAAAAAGCCCAAATTGCAGCTTCATTTTTTATACACCAATCTAGATCAGACTTACTATATCTTAAAAGCCTATCAAAAGAAATTTCTTCAATAGTTTCAGATAACAAAAACATAATTTTTCCTTTGTAAATTAGTTCGGATATAAAATTAATATTCATGTTAGTATAGCTAAAAAAACTATCATACCAAGCCTCCATTATATTTGGCACTAAAAATTTAGATTGCTTTTGATATTTTAAATATTCAGGGTCATTGAGCCTTTTATAAAAAATACTATTTTCTCCCAAGTAAAAATCTAATCCAACTGCAACAATACTGTCCTGAACTATAACGCCATAATTAAATCCACTAAACATTGATATTATTTTTGGCTGATTATATTCGCTAAAATAAAGATTGAAATTTTTAAAGGAATTTGACAAATCTAACTCAATCTCTTCTAATTCTTCAAATTTTACATTTATACTGTCATAAACTTCTCTCATATCAAAATTATTTATAAATGAAAGTAGCTCAGCATCTATAGAATCAAGGCTATTCGATCTTGATAAAAAAGAATAATAAATTTTAGAAAAGTCTCCAATTTCCTCTTCCCAAACCTTCCTGTTTTTTTCAATATTATCATTAGTTGAATTAAACAAAATATCTTCAAAACGATAAATATTGACTTGTTTTTGTTTTTCAATATTGGTTCCACATGAAACAAAAAGAAAAAAGATAAAAGGATATATAAATTTCATATCAACAAAGATAATAATCTCGTAAATTTGCAAAAATATTATGAAGACAAAAGAAATAATCAAACATATTAAAAAGTGGATAGTTAAATACCATAATGAGTCGTCAACTAATGGATTTGTAATTGGTATTTCTGGAGGTATAGATTCAGCTCTTACGTCAACTCTAATAGCAGAGACGGGCATACCGCTTTTATGTATTGAAATGCCTATTAACCAAAATAATAATCAAGTAGAGAGAGGAAAAAATCACATATCTTGGTTAAAAGCAAATTATAAAAACATTAATTCACTTGAGTGTGATTTAACTGAAATTTTTGAGAAATTTAAATCTCTAAAAACAGAAGAAAATAAAAATAAATTACTTGCATTAGCCAATACAAGGTCTAGAATCAGAATGACTACTCTTTACTATTTCGCACAATTAAACAACGCATTAGTTGCCGGTACAGGCAATAAAGTTGAAGATTTTGGAATAGGTTTTTACACTAAATACGGTGATGGAGGAGTTGATCTAAGTCCTATTGCTGATTTAATGAAATCTGAAGTTTTTGAATTAGCTAAATCTCTAAATATTAATAAAGAAATTTTGGATGCGCCTCCAACAGATGGCCTATGGGACAATGACAAAACCGATGAAGATCAAATAGGAGCAACATACAATGAGTTAGAGTGGGCAATGACAAATAAAAACAACAAAAACTTATCAAAAAGAGAAAAAGAAGTTATTAATATTTACAATCAATTCCATCAATCTAACAAACATAAAATGATACCAATACCTGTTTGTAAAATTCCCAAAATATTTAAATAAAATTTTTTGTTAAATTAGCATTAAACAACAAATAAAAAATTATGAAAAATATAGAAACACCATTAACTTGGGGGCTTGGGATACTTGCTATAGTTTTAATCTTTCTTAGTTCTCTAAATACAACATCAGTTAATTTTAATATGAGTGATGTCAACTCAAATGAAAATAAAGGTTTCAATTTAAATCACGATCATCAAGCACAGGAAGCTACTGTCTTTAATATTGGTGTTTGGGGTGAAAAACCTTGCTCTGATAGCCCAAGCGATGAAGCAGCTTCTGATTCAACATCTATAAATGAAGATGAAATAGAATCTGAAGAAAACTCAGAAGAATAATTATTGAATTTTTGATTTTACAAAAATCATCAAAATAAAAATTGAGCTTATAAAGGACGATAACCTTCCTAAGTAATCTCCGTATCTATTATAAAAAGTCACAGTGTTGTAAATATCAACCTGTGACTTTAATACTTTTTGCTCATCCCAATTAGCTATATCTAACACCTCACCTTGTGAAGATATAAAGGCAGATATACCTGTGTTAGCGCATCTAATTATAGACCTATTCTGCTCAATTGCTCTTAATTTTGAGTAACTAAAATGTTGTTTATAGCCAGCTGTATTTTTCCACCATCCATCATTAGTTATAATACACATAACATCAAAAAACTTTTGAGAATTTAAATCACCATAAATAGATTCATAACAAATTAAAGGAAGTAAACTAAATTGATCAACCTCAAAACTTTCAATTGTATTTTCACTCCCCAATGAACCGCTAACTCCACCTAAATCAACTGATAATGAAGAAAAACTGTTTAATAATGATGGAAATGGAATTTGTTCAGCACCCGGAACTAATTTTGTTTTATGATAAACAGAAATTTTTTGATTATTTGGAATATATATAGCAGAATTGTAAATATCATACCACAAATCTTCTTTTCTAAATTGACGAGCTGTTGAACTTTTACTCTCACCTTTTTTAAATAACTTATATGTTGTTGCGCCAAGCAAAATATTTAGTTTAGGAAAATCTAATTGTAATTTTTTTAACTCAATAATACTTTCTGAATAATTAACTTTAGACTCCCATATTGATTCTTGTAATGCTGTTTCAGGACCAACTAACAAATTAGTATTAGTATCAACTTTAGTTCTTGCTAGTCTAATAAAATCATTTAGCTGATCCCTAAAATCAACAGTAAATTTTTCCAAATAAGGATCAACATTTGGCTGAACAACTACAACATTAAAAGTATCAATTTTATCATCTTTTTTATTTGATAATATCTGTGATATTAAAAAAGGAACGGTGATAAAGAAAAATAGTAAATAAATAGTTTTTTTCTTTTTTAAAACTATTAACTCAAAAAATAAAACGTTAAGAAAAAGTATCCACAATGTACCTCCCAAAACTCCAGTATATTCATACCAATTAATTAAAAAAAGAGATTCTGAAAAACAATTACCTAAAGTTAACCAAGGCCATGATAAATCCCAATTTAAGTGCAAATACTCAAATGTTAACCAAAAAACAATTAGTGAAAAATACGCAAGTCTTTTGCTTAAAATTTTATCAGAATAAAAAAACAACAACATCACAAAAGACATTAACAAAGAGTTTATTATAAATGCAAAAATTGCTCCAAAAGGACTAGCAAAATAAACCCAATATGTAGTAATTATATTAAAAATAAAAAAAGCTATAAATGAAAAAAAGAAGAACTTTAAAGCAGAACTTTTTTCTTTTTTGTCAAATTTTGAATTAAGATATAAAAGTGGGGTAAATGCAAAAAAGATGAAATAAACTATGCCATCCACTGGCCAAGATATACTAAATAAAATTCCAGAGAGTATAGCAAGTAAAAAGTTCTTCATAGCGATTACAAATATTATCATATTTTTGCTTATATGAATGCTATAATTAGAAATATCCCAAATTACATTACTATATCTAATCTATGTTGCGGAATACTTTCAATTATTTTTACATTAAACAATCAATTAGATTTAGGTGCTCTTTTTATTTTTCTGGGGGTTTTTTTAGATTTTTTTGATGGGTTTTTTGCTAGAGTTTTAAAAGTTGAAAATGATTTTGGCATACAATTAGATAGTATGGCAGATTTAAT
>CAZJXE010000102.1:0-3910 GCA_964549835.1 uncultured Weeksellaceae bacterium | reverse complement strand
TCCATTTCAAGCCAAGTTTTAAAGGCTTGCAATCTAAATTCTAGCATCCATTCAGGCTCATTTTTCTTTTCAGAAATTAATCTAATAATATTTTCATTAATCCCTTTTTCAATTTTATCAGACTGAATGTTTGTAGTAAACCCATATTTGTAATCCGTTGTAGTTACTTTTTCTAATAATTCGTCCTCTGACAATTCTTCTTTCATTTTATTTTTATTTTGTGAATTAAAGTGAAAAACTTTCTCCGCATCCGCAAGTTCTACTAGCATTGGGATTATTAAAAACAAAGCCCTTTCCATTAAGACCGTCAGAAAATTCTAATGTTGTTCCAACTAAATATAAATAGCTTTTTTTATTTACAAGAAGCTGTATCTGGTTGTCTTTTATAAGTTCATCATCTTCATTTTTTACTGAATCAAACTCTAGTTTATAGCTCAAACCAGAACAACCGCCGCTCTCCACTCCAACTCTAACAAATTCATTGTCAGAATTTTCATTTTGCATAATATGCAATAACCTGTCTCTAGCAGAATCACTTATAACTATCATAAATCTTTGAACTTTTTTGCAAAATTACGAAATAACTCATGAAAAATATGATAATCTCCTCATAAAATTAACTGTTTATATAACTTTTTACAAAAAAAGTTATATAAATATTGTGTGTTACTATCTTCATTTTTATAATTATTTTTGCATTATGTCATTAATTGAAGATGCAACACCAAATATCACCCCAATATCATCCGTTGGTGAATTTAGGTTGATAGAAAAACTTACTAAAGATTTTAAGTGCTCTAACAAAGATACTGTAAAAGGTGTTGGCGATGATTGTGCAGTTATTAAATCTGGAAAAAGCTTAAAACTTCTAAGTACTGATATGCTTGTTGAAGGTGTTCATTTTGATTTAGCATATACTCCATTAAAACATTTGGGATATAAAGCAATGACGGTGAATATTTCTGATATATGCGCAATGAATGGTATTCCAAAACAGGCAACAGTTAGCATTGCAATTTCAAATAGATTTAGTCTTGAGGCAATTGAAGAGTTATATTTAGGCATAAAGCTTGCTTGTGAAAAATATAAGGTCGATTTAGTTGGTGGAGACACAACTTCTTCAACTTCTGGAATGGTAATAAGCATATCTATTTTGGGAGAGGTAAAGCCTAATAAAATCACATATAGAAAAGGGGCACAGCCAAATGATTTATTGGTTGTCACTGGTGATTTAGGCGCCGCTTATTTTGGCCTTCAAATTCTTCAAAGAGAAAAAGAAATATTTAAGGACAATCCTAAGGTACAACCTGATTTAAGCGGATATGATTATGCATTGCAACGCCAACTAAAACCTGAAGCCCCTTTAAAATATCAAAAAATTCTTAATGATTTAGGAATTATACCTACATCAATGATTGATATTTCTGATGGACTCTCTTCTGAAGCTTTACATATTTCAAAAGCTTCAAATGTTGGCGTATGTTTACATGAGGAGAAAATACCTGTTGATCACACTGTAATGAATATGGCCTCAGAGTTTAATCTTAATCCTATTGCTTTTGCTCTTTCTGGAGGAGAAGATTATGAGCTACTCTTTTCTATAAATCAAAAAGATTATGAAAAATTAAAGAAGGATCCAGATTTTACGATAGTTGGCTATGTTACTGATATTTCTGAAGGAAATAGTTTTATAGCAAATGACGGTAGCTCTCACAAGCTAATCGCACAAGGTTGGGATAGTACAAAAGTTTAGCCATTCATTAGCCCTTCAATTTCATCTAAATCAATTGGAATATTCTTCATTAGATCATCTGGATCACCTGAAGTAACCAAAACATCATTTTCAAGTCGAATTCCAATGCCTTCTTCTCTTATATATATTCCAGGCTCACAAGTAAAGACCATGCCAGGTTGCATAGGGGTAGAGGTGTCTCCAACATCATGTACATCCAGTCCTAAAGAGTGAGATGTTCCGTGCATAAAATACTTTTTATAGTATGGGTTTTTTGGGTCTTGATTTTTAACATCTAATCTGTCAAATAATCCTAAACCTATTAGTTCCTCTTCCATAATTTTAATTACTTCTTGCTGCATTTTTTTATGATCTGTTCCAGGTCTTAACATATTTGTGGCTTCCTTCATTACTCTATGGACAGCATTATAAATATTTTTTTGTCTTTCACTGAAGCGGCCATTTACTGGAACTGTCCTTGTAAGGTCTGATGCATAATTGGCATATTCAGCGCCAAAATCCATAAGTAAAATATCACCATCTAAGCATGTTTTGTTATTTTCAATATAATGAAGAACACATGAATCTTGTCCCGATCCAATAATTGGTTGGTATGCAAAGCCTGCAGACCTATTTGACAAAAATTCATGCATCAACTCAGCTTCAATTTCAAATTCAGTAATTCCTGGTTTTATTATCGGCAAAATTCTTCTTAATCCTTTTTCAGTAATATCACATGCTTTTTGCATTAAATCTATCTCTAATTTAGATTTTATGAATCTTAGTTCATGCATAAAAGGAGCAATCTCATCAATTGATTTATCAGGAAAGGTTTTTATTATTTTCTCTCTAAATCTATCATCACGAGTTTGAACTAATGATGTTGCCCTACTATGCATATTTTTATTTAAATATAAAAACTGGGTATTTAAAATCTTATTCCAAAGAATTTTTTCAATATCTGAAAGCCAATAAACATTTTTTATTCCTGAAGTTTTAGTTGCATCATCTTTCGAAAGCTTTGCGCCTTCCCAAATTGCAATATGTTCATTTGTCTCTTTTACAAAAAGCAACTCATCAATTTTTCCATTTTTTTTGATCATTGCAAACAAACTTTCTTCCTGATCTACTCCAGTCAGCCAAAATAAGTCACTATTTTGTTTAAATGGCATAGTTCCATCAGAGTTTGTTGGCATAATATCATTAGAATTAAAAATAGCAATTGAATTTTCTTTTAGCTTGTTAGCTAGAAGAGATCTATTATATATAAATAAGTCAGAATTAATAGCTTTATACTTCATCAGATTATTTTTTAACAAAGATATCAAAATACTTATCTAATATATAATCATTCTGAATTGTAAAATTGTCTTGTTTTTGTGGGATATGGGTCGTACCTTTGCAAAAAGGTTTTTTTGAAATGAAATTATCTTCTATAATAAGAAAATTAATTATGGCAATAACTGGCCTGTTTTTAATTAGTTTTTTATTTATTCATTTGGTGATTAACTTATTTACACTGGCACCATCAAAAGATCTTTTTAATGATGCTGCTCATTTTATGGCAACAAATCCAATAATTTATGTTATGCAATATGTGCTTGCCTTAGGATTTATTATTCACATAGTAATGGGAATTAAGCTAACAATTCAAAATAAAATAGCAAGATCACAAAATTATGCATATAATAATATGAGTAGCAATACAGATTTTTCTTCACGATCAATGATTATCTCCGGGGGCCTAATTATTGTTTTTTTAGCTCTACATCTTCGTGATTATTTTTATGAATTAAAGTTTGTTGGGTTGCCCGAGGGCACAACCGATTATGATTTGGTTGTTACTTTGTTTTCAAATCCATATTATACAGCAGTATATGTTGCATCTTTTATAGTTTTAGGCTTTCATTTAAATCACGGTTTCAGCTCTGCTTTTCAATCTGCTGGCGCTAATCATAAAAAGTATAACCCCATTATAAAGGCGGTTAGTACAGGCTACAGCATCTTTATTGCATTAGGTTTTTCAACGATTGCAATTTTTCATTTTTTTAATCAATATAATTTTAGCTAAATGAGACTAGATTCGAAAATACCTAATGGTCCAATTGCAGAAAAATGGACAAGACATAAAAACACTATAAATGTTGTTGGCCCTGCTAATAAAAGAAATATTGATAT
>CAZJXE010000101.1:0-4070 GCA_964549835.1 uncultured Weeksellaceae bacterium | reverse complement strand
AAATCATCTTTAATTTGAGTCTCTAAGGCTTTTGTATCAAGCTGGCCAAATTTATTACACTTTATATAACGAACATTGTCTTTACCCAAACCACAAAAAGATGCGTTTTTTGCAACTGAATAGTGTGAGATTTCTGAGGCATATGCTACATATTTTTGCTTGAAACCTTTTTTTATTATTTCTTTATTTTTTTGATCCCTAGCAACCACCATTGACATAAAATTACTCATTGAGCCTCCAGTTGGAAAAGTGCCACTAGCATTTTTGGAATAGCCTATTATTTCACATATTTTCTTTATAACTTCTTTTTCTACTCCAACTTGAGGTCCTGCAATTTTATATGTTGCCATAGAATTATTTAAAAGTACCGCCAGCAATTCACCTAATACCCCTTTACTGTGGCGACCACCAAAAAGTTGATTAAAAAAAAGTTTTGAGGATGATTTTGGAGTAGAGAGAATTAGTTTCTCTAAATTTTTCCTAAAATCATTATGTAGAGATGGATTGTCTTTTAAAGATAGATCGATTTCATTGTATAAGTTTTTTGGACTTATTCTATTAGCCAGCGGCTTGCTAACTTCTTCGTTTAGAAAGCGGTCTACTATTTGATTAAATAGCTTTAAATCTGCTCTTATATTATTAGACATTAAAGTTTTTTGAATAGCTCATGCAAAATTAGAAAACCATATCTAATTTTAAGAAATATCTGACGGTATTTATTACTTATTTACTCTAATAAATATTCTTTATCTTTGTGGATTAAGATTTTGCTAAATGTTAAGAAAATTAATATTCTTCGTATTTGCTTTATTTGTTCATAACATATTTGCTCAAATTGTTATAAATGAATTTTCTGCTTCAAATTTTGACAGTCATTTAGACAACTATGGAGAATATGAAGATTGGGTTGAATTATATAATACCACAAACTCAGACGTTGATTTAAACGGCTGGTATTTATCAGACAAAGCTAATAATGCCACTAAGTGGCAGTTTCCTAGTTCGTTTATAGTAAGCGCAAATAGTGTTGCTATTGTTTATTGTTCGGGCTTAGATGAGCTTGTTGGAGGATATGCTCACACTAATTTTAAGGTTACTCAAACAAAATTTAATGAAGTTTTTATGCTTTCAGACGCATCAGGAACTTTAATTGACTCAATTTCTGTTGTTCCCACACAAAAAACTCACTCTAGAGGAAGAGATACAAATGGAAGTACAGTTTGGTCAGTATTCACAAATGCGACTCCTAATGCAAATAACACTGGGGCAATGCTTGAGTATGCGCCAATGCCCTCATTTTCTCAATCATCAGGATACTATAGCGCTCCATTTGACTTAACTCTAAGCTCAAGCGATCCAAATGCTTTAATTTATTACACAACTGATGGAAGTAAACCAGACAATACTTCTAACCTTTATTCGGGGCCTTTCAATATTTCTTCTACTTCTGTGGTAAAGGCTGTTGCCTACAGCACAAATGGGTCTATTCCTTCAAGCTTTATTGACTATCACACTTTTTTTATTAACGATACACACACTATTCCTATTTTATCGGTTTCAGGAGATAGCGTTGCTGTTTTAATTGAGGATGGGGTAAGAACATTAGGTAGTTGGTGGAACGGAACACCGCATGAGCCTCTTGGAACGATTGAATGGTTTGATAAAAATGGTATCTTGATAAACAAAGGCTCTGGAGAGTTCAACAAACATGGTAATGATTCATGGGCGTACGACCAAAGAGGATTTGATTTTGTTATGAGAGATCAGTTTGGCTATAATCATGCCTTGCAAGACAAAGTTTTTGACACAAAAAGTAGAGATAAATTTCAAAGAATTATTGTTAAGTGTGCCGCAAATGATAATTATCCCTTTTCATACAATAATGGTGGGGCGCATATTAGAGATGCATATATTCAGCATTTATCTCAACTTGCGGATCTAAGATTAGATGAAAGATCAACAAAATCTTGTATTTTATATTTAAACGGTGAATACTGGGGTGTTTATGAAATAAGAGAAAAGGTAGATGATCATGATTTTACTGATTATTATTATGATCAAGACAAAAACAATATTCAATTCTTAAAAACTTGGGGAGGAACATGGGTAGAGTATGGTGGGCCTCAAGCACAAACTGATTGGGATAATCTAAAGAATTATATTACAACAAATTCGATGGCAAATCAAGCAAACTACCAAACAGTAAAAAGTCAATATAATACAGGAAGTATTATTGATTACTTTTTACTTAACTCATATGTGGTTTGTGGCGATTGGCTTAATTGGAATACAGCTTGGTGGCGAGGTTTGGATACAGCAGGAGAAAAAAAGAAGTGGAGATATACTCTATGGGATATGGACAATACTTTTGATCATGGAACAAACTATACTGGTGTTCCTACAATGTCAGTTACGGCCGATCCTTGTGACCCTAGTAGTCTTAGCGACCCTGGTGGGCAAGGACATATTCCTATTTGGAATGAATTACTAAATAATGAAGATTTCTTTGACGACTATCTTAACAGATGGCAAGATCTTGCAAATGGATATTTATCTTGTGATACTATGATTGCCATCTTAGATAGCATGGTAAATGTTATTGATCCTGAAATGCCAAGACAAATTGCTAAATGGGGAGGCACTTATAATGAGTGGCAGTCAAATGTACAAGATGTTAGAGATTTTATAAATGCAAGATGTAGCATAATGAATGCTGGATTTGGGCCTTGTTACCCAGCTCTTTCCGGACCGCATAATGTAACGGTTCAAATTCTTGGTATTGGTGAGGTTGAAATGAGTGATGGTAATTTAATTAATCAGAACAATTCTGGTTGGACAGATCAAAGATATGGTGGGGTTAATCTGCCTTTTGAGGTTAAAAGTGGTAACTTTCAAAACTGGGAAGTTATTCCAAATGGAGTATATGTGTATGACCCAAATGTAGACACTTTAGTTCTTGACTTACAAGGGGATGTTACTGTTATTGCAAACTTTATCCCTCCTGTTGAAACAAGAGATATTACTTTTAAAATAAATCCTGTTGGAACAAATTCTGACATTATTGTTGACGGAAATGTTCTGCCAGCATACCCTACAACAATTAACTATGTTATTGGCGATACAGTAAGTGTTAGTTCAAACATTGACCCATTATATGGGTTTAGCAATTGGGCAAGTGATAGCAATATGATAATGCCACAGAATACAAGCGAAAACATGTCTTTTTATGCAAATCATTATGATACAATTACGCTAAACTTATATTTATTACCAACTATTACTGCCTTTATTTCTGGAAACGATACAATTTGTTCAAATAAAGAAAATGCTGCCAACATAAGTGTTTCATTTACTGGAGTTGCTCCCTATACTTTTGCATACTCAATTAATGGAGTTGCACAAGCAGAAGTAACTACGATTGACAATCCCTATATTATTTCAACTAATACAGAGGGGGTTTATGACTTGCTAAGTTTTTCTGATGCGGTCGAACAAGGTAATTTAAGCGGGCAAGGTTTTGTAACAATTTCTGATGCCCCTATTGCTGATTTTCAACTTAATCCTAACGAAACCTCAATTCTATTTACTACAATAGAAATGATTGACAAATCATCTGCAAGTGTAAATAGTTGGGATTGGAATTTTGGGGATAATATTGGCACAAGTACATCTAAAAATCCAAAGTATACATATCCACAAGAGGTTGGTCAATACCAGATTTCTTTAAAAGTTAGAAATGTTGCCGGCTGTGTAGATTCAACTTATAAAATTTTAAATATAACTGACGATCACTGGATTTATATTCCAAATTCTTTTTCCCCTAACTCAGATGATATTAATGATCGCTTCTTTATTAGCTATCATGGAATAAGAGAAAGCAGCTTTACGATTAATATTTATAATCGAGCAAATGAGGTTGTGTATTCAACTACAAATATTTCTGATCTCAGTAAAGAAAATGGCTGGGATGGAAGACATCAGTCTAAAGGTTTTAAGCTTCCGCACGGTTCATATATTTATGAGGTTTCATATCAAGACATTGAAGGCTGGAAATACTATAAACAAAACAA
>CAZJXE010000100.1:0-4128 GCA_964549835.1 uncultured Weeksellaceae bacterium | reverse complement strand
TGTAGATTTTAATTTCATACTAAATCAGTTTAAAATATTCAATTAACAAATATAATAATTAAAGCATTATCTATAATGACAAATTAAAAGAAGTTTATGAAATATATTTTAGTGCTAAATATGCTTTTCAGCATGATAAGAAGATCGTACTAAAGGGCTACTTTCAACATGCTCAAAACCTAGAGATAATCCTACCTCTTTAAAGTATGCAAATTTTTCAGGAGTAATAAATTCAACTACTGGCAGATGTTTTTTTGAAGGTTGTAGATATTGACCTAATGTTAAAATCTTTACACCAACATTTCTTAAATCTTTCATTGATTCAATAACTTCTTCTTCTTTTTCTCCAAGACCAAGCATGATACCAGATTTTGTACGAATACCTCCCTCATATAAATATCTTAAGGTGTCTAAGCTTCTGTCATATTTTGCTTGTATTCTAACTTTTCTAGTTAGACTTCTTACTGTCTCAAGATTATGAGAAACAACTTCAGGCTTTGCATCAATAATTGGTTGAATATCTTTTAACTTACCTTTAAAATCTGGTATTAAAGTTTCCATAGTTGTTGTTGGATTTACCTTTCGAATAGTATTTATTGTTTCTACCCAAATACTTGCGCCTCCATCTTTTAAATCATCTCTGTCAACTGAAGTTATTACAGCATGTTTTACATTCATTAATTTAATAGACCTCGCTACTTTTAAAGGCTCCAAAGTGTCAACAGCTAAAGGACGACCAGTTTTAACATTACAAAAACCACAAGATCTCGTACAAATATTTCCTAAAATCATAAAGGTAGCTGTCCCTGCTCCCCAACATTCTCCCATGTTAGGACAATTACCGCTTTCACAAATTGTATGAAGATTTCTAGATTTGGTAATTTCTCTTACTTTCTTGTAAGCCTCACCAGTTGGAAGCTTTACCTTAAGCCATTTTGGCTTTCTTATTTTTTCACCTTCAATAGTCTTTTCAAGCTTTGATTTACCATTAGCTAAGCTTACACTAGACCACTGAGTCTTATTCAATACACCTTTTGATTCCAATTCTAAATATTTTTTTCTGTATCAACATTAACACTTCCAACACCTTCACATGGCTCTTTATATAAACCACAAGAACTTAAAATAGCTAAAACAGCAAAAAAGCTAAATATAATTAGTATTTTTTTCATGTTTTTTTTTGCAAAAGTACGCTTTTGTTTTGTAAAATAAAGTATAAAATGTCTTAGTTATTTATATTTGATGTTGATAAAACAATGCTAAAAATAAATTCAATAATTTCAGAAAAATGGAAGAAGATTCTCCATTCAGAATTCTCAAAAGATTATTTTAAGAATTTAAATAATTTTTTAATTGAAGAATACAAAAATTACACTGTCTATCCTAAAAAAGAACACATCTTTGCTGCGATTAATAAAACAGAATTTGAAAAAGTAAAAATTGTAATTATAGGCCAAGACCCCTATCATGGAAAAAACCAAGCTAATGGGATCGCATTTTCAGTTAATGATAACATTACTAATCCTCCATCTTTAAAAAATATTTTAAAAGAGTTGGCAGATGATTTAAATAAAGACACCAAGCATGTAAATTTGGTAGACTGGGCTAATCAGGGAGTTTTGCTTTTAAATTCTATTCTTACAGTAAGAGAAAGTTTTCCAGGCTCGCATAAAAATAAGGGGTGGGAAATTTTTACTGATTTTCTAATTGAAAGCTTAGTTAATGAAAGAAAAAATTTAATATTTATAATTTGGGGTGCCCAAGCAAAGAAAAAAATAACATCAATTGATCTTTCTAATCATTATATTTTAGAATCACCTCACCCCTCGCCCCTATCATCGTACCGAGGTTTTTTTGGGTGCAAACATTTTTCAAAAGCAAATAAAATTCTAAGAAATTTAAATAAAAAAGAAATTAAATGGGTTTAAGATTCTTATTTATTATACTAACATTTTTGTGTCCAAATCTGTATTCTCAAAATGAAATAATTAATACGATAAATGATTACATGTTTGACAAAGAAGCATATGATGAAATAATTTTTGTGTCAATTGAGAAACAAAAAATGTACCAAATTAATTTAGGTAAAATCTATAAATCCTACAATATTTCTTCTTCTAAATTTGGTATTGGAAATAAAAAAGGAAGTAATATGACACCTCTTGGATTACATAAAATAAAAGAAAAACATGGTAATGAAACTCCTATAAATGGACGACTAATAGGCCGTTTATTCTATGGACAAATTGCTGAAATATTTACTGATACGACAACTAGCAAAACAGATGATATAACTAGCAGAATTCTTTGGTTAGAAGGGCTTGAAGAAGGAATTAATAAAGGAAAAGGTATAGATTCCTTCAAAAGATATATTTATATTCATGGAACCTCTGAAGAAGGGAAAATTGGAAAGCCTGCATCTCACGGTTGTATTAGGATGAAAAATAAAGATGTGATTGATTTGTTTAAAGAAGTTTCAATTGGTACTTTCGTATTAATTTTATAATCTTTAAATTTTTGATGGAAATCATTATCCTTTTTATAATAATTGTTGGTTTTTCTCTTCTTTATTTCAAGAAGAAAGATAAAGACAATACATCTCAGGAGCTTCTAATCCAATTAAACAATTCGCTAAGACAAGAAATTCAAGAGATAAGAAAAGAAGTTGGAGAGAATTCAGAAAAAAGCAGACAAGAAATAGAAAAAAAGCTGACAGACATAAATAAAGGAATTTATGCATATCAAGAAAATTCAAAAGAAGATATGCAAAAGCAATTTGCATCATCAAACAAAGTCATCAAAGAAGTTACTTCAGAACTTGAGAAAATTAAAGGCACAAATGAACAAGTACTTGGCTTTGCCAATCAAATGAAAACACTAGAGAAAATCTTGAGCAATCAAAAACAAAGAGGAATTTTAGGAGAAATACAACTTGAAAATCTTCTTTCTAATGTGCTTCCTCCAGAACTATTTAGTATGCAATACAGTTTTAGTAATGGTGAGCAAGTAGACGCTATAGTTAAAGTTGGAGAATACATAATTCCTATTGACGCAAAATTCTCGCTTGACAATTATAATAAAATGATTGAAAGTGAAGATAAATTAGAAATTGAAAATTTAGAAAAGGTTTTTAAAGAAGATATAAAAAAGAGAATTGACGAAACTTCAAAATATATTAAACCTACTGAAAAAACTACGGACTATGCATATATGTTTATTCCAGCAGATGGGCTATATCAAGATTTACTTAACAGTAGAGTTGGAACTTTAAAGATTAATTCAAAAGATCTAGTTTCCTATGCTTACACCAAAAAAGTAATGATTGTTTCTCCTATGAGTTTATTTCCAATGTTGCAAATTACCGTAAAGGCTTTACATAATATGAAAGTTGAAAGGTCAATTGAAGATATTCAAAAAAATATTGAAAAACTTTCTAATCATATGAATGCATATAAAGATTCACATGATAGCTTAGGAAAAACTATAAGAACTGTTGTAAATCATTTTAATAAATCATCGAAAGAATTTAATAAGATTGATAAGGATATTATTAAAATATCCTCTGGAAAAAACAGTATTGGCTTTGAAGAAGACACATTAGACTCTCCACAACTTAATGAATAATAAAGATAAAAATTTCATTTTTGGAATTCATGCTATAATTGAAGCTGTTCAAGCAGGTAAAACTATCGACAAACTGTTTATCCAAAAAGGGCTTCATAATGATGCTTTTGCAGAACTATGGAAGTTAGTAAGAATGAGAAGAATTAACTACAAACACGTTCCTCTTGAAAAAATAAATAGACTTACAAGAAAAAACCATCAAGGAGTATGTGCCTTTATTTCTCCAATAGACTTACATAAAATAGAAGATATAATACCTCAAATTTATGAAAAAGGTGAAGTGCCTCTAATTATTGTTTTAGATCGAATTACGGATGTAAGAAATTTTGGTGCAATAGCCAGAACAGCAGAATGTGCTGGAGTTCATACTATTTTAATTCCTGAACAAAATAGTGCTGCTCTTAATGCTGATGCAGTTAAAACTTCATCAGGTGCTTTGCATAAAATTCCTATATGTAGAACATGGAACCTTAAGTTAAGTTTACAATTAATCAAAGATTCTGG
>CAZJXE010000099.1:0-4177 GCA_964549835.1 uncultured Weeksellaceae bacterium | reverse complement strand
TTATTAAATCGTCAATTAAAGCAGGATTTATTATTGGCTCATCTCCTTGTACATTAATTATTAAATCATAGCTATTGTTTAATAAACTTAGAGCTTCATTAACTCTATCGGTTCCTGAAATATGTTTTTCACTAGTCATTACTACCTCTCCGTTGAATGATTTTACATGATCATATATTTTTTTACTGTCAGTTGCTACTATGCAATCAATTTTATTTTCACATTTTTTAATTTGTTCGTAAACCCTTTGTATTAGAGTTTTTCCACTTATACTTATTAGAGGTTTTTGTGGTAGTCTTAATGAATTTAGCCTTGACGGAATAATAACAACAGACCTCATATTATACTTTTAGACTTAGTTGCAAAGCAATTGTTCTTTGAGGTTGCATATCTGCAGGTCTGCTCATGTACTCTCTATTAAATAGATTATTTATGATTAAACTCAATTTAGAATTTTTATCCATATGATAACCTAGTCTAAGATCAAAAATTATATCTCCATTCTTGAATTTATCTCTAGCTTCATTTATTCCAGGAATTAATTCTTGATTTAACCATTCATCAGTGAAAATTTTATCAATATTTTTCATAAAATCATTATATCTAACACTTGATCCAACAATATATTTGTCAGAGTAAGTTAATTCAGCGTCAATTTTTGCTATGTGTTGATATCTATACTTTAAAATTGAAGGATCTGAACTTGAGTTATTATATGTAAGCTCTGGACCTATTACTTCTCCATTTATTGATACTTGACCAATGCTTTCTGTGTAAACTTTATCAGGCTCCAATGCAATAGGATTCATATATGTGTAACCACCAATTAGATTAATTTTTAGATCTTGATGAATTTTTCCAACACCATTTAGGCTTAGTTCAATACCACTTATTTGAGTTTCACCAATATTTACAGATTTAAAACCTAAACCATATAAAGGCATAGTTTGTGGATCTCCCCACTGCCCAAATGTAAATTCCATCATATCATTGTATTTCATTAAAAAAGCAGCAATATCTATTGATCCATACCATTTGTTAATTCTAACATTTTGTTTAATACCAATTTCAGCACTCCAACCTGTTTCAGGTTTAAGTTCAGGATTAGAATAAATTTCAATTCCAGAAGCATTTGTAGAAACAAATAATTCAGCCATTGAAGGGAAGCGATAGCCTTGTCCCCATGAAGAACGAATAAAAGTTGATTCACCTATTTGGTAGTTAAGTCCTCCTCTAAAGACAGGTCCGCCAGTTGCAAAATGATCTAAAGTATCTCCTCCAATAATATGTTTTGTTTCAGAATTTAAACTAAAGTATTCATATCTTGCTCCGGTTGAAATATTTAGATTCCCAATTTTTTTATCCATTTGAGTGTATAAGGAATGATTTCTTCTAAAATTTTTGCCTTGAAAAGCTTTTGACTGAGCAAATATTATTTCATTAGTTATACCAGTTGTGAAAGACAAATTATATTTCTTAATATTTTTTTGCCATTGATAATCACTGTAATATGATTTTGATCTATTATCAAGATTTGACAGGCTATCACGAGACTCATTGTCATTAATTACTTTTAAATATCTAGTTCTTAATGAATGCCTATTATTTCCAATAATGTATGTCATAAATGGATCAACATTATATGAATCTCCTCCAGTTTTTGTAACATCATTGTTTAGAGCAATATATGCACGGTCATATCCATCCCATATAAGAACAGAAGCAGTTGATTCGAAAAGAAAATTTCCATTTATTCCGTAACTAAGACCAGAAACCTTATTGCTTTTAAAAAGTGAATTGAAATTAAATCTGTTTCTATCAGTTTTTTCATTTTGTCTATATCCATCATCTTTGAAGACATTTCCTCCAAATGATAAATCTACATTTTCATATTTTAAAGACTGAAGAAATTCTACTCCCTTAAAGGATCTTCTCTTTCCTTCGTACCAATTTATAGCTTTTCTTTTAGCGAAATCAATGACTCCAAAGTTGAGGTTCACCTTAGTAAACCCTAAAGAAGGATTTTTATCAATTTCAGATTGTTTGGGATAAGCGGTTCTAATATTTATTATTCCATTAAGAGCAGATGATCCATATAGAGCTGAAGAAGCTCCCTTAATTATTTCAACTTGATTAACATTTTCTGTTGCAATAAGATTCCATTGAACTTGACCAGCATCTCCAGATATTAAAGGCATATCATCAACCATAACAAGAACTCTAGTTCCAGCCCCATAGCTCCAACCACTCCCCCCCCTAATGTTAGCTTGTCCATCGGTTATATTTAAACCAGGAATTTGTTCCATCGCAGTTTCAATATTAGACGAGCTTTTATTTTCAATAAGGTTTGGCTTGATAACTTCCATTGAAACCGTTATTTCTTCAAGTTTTTGATTGAATTTTCCAGCTGATACAACAACAGTGTTTAATTGTTCTGAAGAAGAATTAAGTTGAAGGTTAATTTTTAATAAACTATCTGTATTTATATTAATCTTTTTAGTTACTACCTCGTAACCTATATACTTAAATGTAATTTCATGTTTTCCGAACGGTAATTTTAAAGTGTAATTACCATCTATATTAGTAGATGTTCCAATATCATTAGAAATTATATTGACACCTATTAATGCTTCCTTTGTAGTATTATCTGTAACTTGACCAGAGACGATAAAATTTCCTTGTTGAGCAACAAGGAAAAATGAAATTATTGAAAGGCAAAAAAATGAGAGAAGTTTTCTCATTAAAATTAATTTATTTTCATACAAATATAAAAAACGAAAATGGATGCCATAAAAGATTGGTTTTTATAAAAAAAATATACATTTGCTAAGTTTTATAAACTAAACATATAACTAAAACACAAAAAAATGGATAATCATGTTAAAGATTTTCTGAGCTCTGTTGAGCAATCTAATAGAGGAGAAGTAGAATTTTTACAAGCAGTTGAGGAGGTTGCAGAAGCAGTAATCCCAGTTCTAAAAAAATACTCGCGATTTGATGGTAAAAAAATTTTAGAACGAATGGTTGAGCCTGAAAGGGTTATTTCTTTTAGAGTTTCTTGGATAGATGATTCAGGAAATGTTCAAGTAAACAGAGGTTATAGAATTCAAATGAATTCAGCGATTGGTCCCTACAAAGGTGGTTTAAGGTTTCATCCATCAGTAAATCTCTCTATACTTAAATTTTTAGCTTTTGAACAGGTTTTTAAGAATGCATTAACAACACTACCAATGGGTGGTGGTAAAGGAGGGGCTGATTTTGACCCTAAGGGGAAAAGTGATAATGAAATAATGAGTTTTTGCCAATCTTTTATGACAGAATTATACAGACATATCGGACCTAATACTGATGTTCCTGCTGGTGATATTGGTGTAGGAGCAAGAGAAATTGGTTATATGTTCGGTCAATATAAGAGAATAAGAAATGAATTTACAGGTGTCCTTACTGGAAAAGGATTAGGATGGGGAGGATCGTTGATACGTCCTGAAGCAACAGGATATGGTAATGTGTATTTTGCTCAAAATATGCTAAGCTTAAGAGGAGATTCATGTAAAGGAAAAATAGTTGTTATCTCTGGTTCAGGAAACGTAGCTCAATATTCTTGTGAAAAAATTACTGAATTAGGGGCAAAAGTTGTAGCCATGTCTGATTCTTCCGGTTATATATATGATGAAGAAGGTATTGATTCAGAAAAATTAGCATTTATAATGAATTTAAAGAATATTAAAAGAGGAAGAATTAAAGAATATGCTGATCATTATGGTTGTGAATTTCACAAAGGAAAGCCTTGGTCTATTAAATGTGACATAGCACTTCCATGTGCAACACAAAATGAATTAGATAAGAATGATGCTAATTCCTTACTTTCAAATGGCTGTATTTGTATTTCTGAAGGTGCTAATATGCCATCAACTCCAGAAGCAATAGAAGTATTTTTAAATGCTAAAATTTTATTTGCTCCAGGAAAAGCTTCAAATGCAGGGGGTGTAGCAACTTCAGGATTAGAAATGTCTCAAAATTCATTAAGAATGAATTGGACTCGTGAAGAAGTTGATACAAAACTTAAAACAATAATGAATGATATCCACACTCAATGTGTTGAGCATGGAAGAGAGGGTGATTTTATTAATTATGTTAAGGGAGCAAATATTGCAGGTTTCTTAAAAGTTGCTGATGC
>CAZJXE010000098.1:0-4264 GCA_964549835.1 uncultured Weeksellaceae bacterium | reverse complement strand
AATGTACAAGGAGATGAGCCAATAATAAATCCTGCTTTAATTGACGATTTAATAAATTCATTCTGTCTAAAATCCGATGAGATTTTAACTCCGGCAAAGAAAACTAGTGATATTAAGGAAATTGATAATCAAAATATTGTTAAAGTTGAATTTGATTCAAAAATGATAGCAACAAAGTTTTACAGACAAAATAATATTAATAAAGAAGTTAGTTATAAACATATTGGAGTATATGTCTTCACTACAAAAATTCTTACAGAATTATGTAATTTAAAACCAACTGAAAACGAAATAAGATTTAATCTCGAACAACTTCGCTGGATGGATAATAACTATAAAATTAAAATTTTACCAACATCACATAATAATTTATCCATCGATACGAAAGATGA
This sequence comes from uncultured Weeksellaceae bacterium, assembly GCA_964549835.1. GTDB lineage: Bacteria > Bacteroidota > Bacteroidia > Flavobacteriales > BACL11. Next base: position 3,872 of record CAZJXE010000098.1, on the reverse strand, counting down.
TGTTGAAAAACTATACAAAAAATTTTCAGAGAAATTATAAATTACTAATTCACAAATAATTTTACTTGAGTAGTTTGCATCTCGTCAACAACTTTTACAGTATAAATTCCTTGAGATAGATCTTTAATATTAATTGTAGCATCAATTAAATTATTAGTTTTAATAAAACATCTTTTACCGCTGATATCAAATACTTCAATACTATTTAATTGTCTTGGCGAAATAACATAAAAATTATCTTTAGCTGGATTTGGATAAATCGTGACATCACTATTTTTATTGTCTTTGACTTCTGATGGAGACATAAAGATAGCCTCAGCAGGAGAAAAATTTGATAAACATGATTCTTGAACTTTTAAATTGTAGAAAAAATAATGATAATTTGTATCCCCAGGATATGGAGAATTATGCCCAGTTATAGTAGCAAGATTACCTATTGGATAAGGATAATATGCTCCTGAGTTATTTCTAAAAAGATCTGATCCTGTTCCGCTAACTCCTAGTTCTAAATCATTCATAATTGGCATTTCAAAATCTAATTGAAGAGTGTTTAACCCTGTTTGAAGAAATATTGTTTTGTCTTCAATAACTTGACTATTGTTGTCTCTAAGTTCAAAAGTTACATTATGACTAGTTCCTGCAAAAACATCTGCTGAAATTAATTTGCTTTGCTTAAAACAATCAATAAAAATATGTCTATCATTATTATAAAAACTACCACCACCAATACTATTATCAATTGGACCACCACTTACTGTTGGACCACCAGATTCCTGTGCATAATATGTTGTATTATTTGACAATAGTGGCGTAGTAAATGAAGATCCGCTTCCAACAGGCTGACTTCCTAGAGTATCAGAATACCAGTTTACAGAATTGCTTAAAGATGTCAAAGTAAATATTGATGGATTTACATATGATGTATCATTAAATGTAATTGGTGGATCGGCAAAGTCTACCACTACTACAGATGTTAAAAGAATTGAGTCTTGACCTAATGCATTTGAAACAAATAAAGAAACATCATATGTCCCCTCACTTAGGTAAGAATGAATTGGATTTTGTAGAGTAGAAGTATTGCCATCACCAAAATTCCACAACCAACCACTAGGCTGTCCATAACTATCATCTTGAAAACTAACATCACCTGAACATGTAAATGGATCATTTACAATAAAGCCTGCAACTGGAGGAGCTGCACAACTGCTATTGTTTGGTTGTGCATTAACCGCAACATCTCTCCTTCCTTTACCATCATTCTTTTTAGCACATACAGAAAACCATGAATCTAAAATATTTGGATTTGGATTAACAATAAGAGCTGATTGAGTTGTATTACCGTTGGAAGAAACAGTTGTCATTGAATCCATATATTTTTGTCCTAACATACTAACCTCATAATCTGTTGCTCCTGTAACTGAACTCCATAAAACATATATTGAATCAGGGCAAATCCAATTAACAGAAACATTTGGAACATCAATTATTGTAAAATTTGCATCACTTTCATCTGAAATTCCATCTCTACTTATTCTTACCCTTGCTTGATCAGTTGAAACAGCAACTCCATTAACTAAGCTTGGAACATTCCAATTATAAAAAGTAGAATTAACTCCTCCATTGTTTGTAATTGTATTCCAAGATAATCCATTATCAATGGTATACTCTAAAACAAATGGATTACTATTTTCAGGTGCGTCCCATCTTATTAATTCAAATTCCCCAGGAACTAAACCTTCTCCTCCAACTGGATATGTTAATGTTATTTCTTCAGAAATAATTTCATATGTTAGAAAATATTGCTGAGGGCCGTATGGAACTGCTGTTCCATTAATTGTTAAACCATATGTTCCTGCTGAAGGATTCTTAATAGTTATTTGTTCCATATTATTTAAATCATCAATTCCTTGAGTTGCTACAGCATTAAGATTTGATGAATTAGGTGTTGGGTCTAAAACCCAAGGATATATAGTATTACCAGAAGGTGACATCAATGTAATATCTAAATCATTTACTAGCGCAATACTTGCATTTGTACTTGCTTCTTTATCATGCCAATAAACCATTACTTTTATTTCTTTTGTACCTGCAGGAACATTTATATAGTGATCCTCATCTTGACCTTGTGAAATAGTGCCAGATTCATAATTTACATTTTCTAAAATAGACAATCCTCTTAAAACATTTATTTCTCCCCAACCATGCTTAAAATCAGGACCGGGGTTACCTAAATCATCAGCAGAATTTAAAACAACACATTTCATAAGAGCTGAGGGAGGATTTACATTTCCATTTAATTCTTTATATGCCTGATATAGTTGAGCCATACATCCCGCTACGCCAGGGCAAGCCATTGAAGTACCAGTAAAACTATCATATGTGTTATTTGGCAATGTTGAATTGACTGATGTTCCCTTTGCACCAACATCAGGCTTAATTCTTCCATCTGCAGCAGGACCTCTACTTGATGAACCTGCTAGATTACTAATTTGAGTAAGATTTGCAACAGCAATTACATTTTTGGCTTGCTTATGCCCTCCGGTAACATTTCCCCAACCGGCACCAGCGCCATAACCACAATCAGAATTACCATCATTACCTGCTGAAAAAACGTGTGTGAGTGATGGATGAAGATTTATTTGTTCGTCTAAATCTTTTGCTAAGGAAGTATATCCTGCATTACAACCATTACTGTATGACTTTGAAGTTATTATTACATCTTGATTTTGATAAAGCATTGGAACATCATCGTAATTATTATTACTACTACCAAAAACATAAAGAAATGATCCGTCTGCCATACCCTTTGTTGTTGGATCTAAATTACCAGCACCCATTATTGTTCCAGAAACATGATCACCATGGTCATTATTAATATTAGAACTACATCCATTACAATAACTTTGATCCAATCTTCCCTGCCTGTCAATATGAGGTCCAACTAATCCGTCATCTTGCATCATTATATTAATTCCTTCTCCGTTATATTTTGGCCCACCAAAATAATTAGTATTTATAGCATTAGATCTGTGTAATGTTCTCGCAGTTTTATTTTCCGGAACAGATGGAGGATCGATAGGCTCAATAAACCAAACTTCATTGATATTTGATATTTTATTTAAATCTTGTTTATTTATATTTAGAAGCAATGAAGATTTTTTGATATTTTGTTCTGCGATGCTATAGCCTAAATTGCCTAATTTTTCTTTGATAAAAAGAGTATTAGCATCGTCATAAAAAATAATTTTAATTGATAATTGATTATTCTTAATAGCCCAGCTTGGAAATTCTCTGTTTTGCAATTTAGGATCAATCTTAAACTGTGGCTGAACGTTAAAAACATTAAGTAAGCCAAATTCATTTAATAAATTTTTATCAAAGTTTTTAGGTGCATTAATCAAAAAAGTATTTCGTGGAATATATTCTAAAATTTTAATGCCAAAATCCTCAATAGATTGTTTTTGTTGATCTGTTGGAACCTCTTTTAAAACTAATAAACAATAATTATTTTCAGATGAAAAATCAGCTTTAAATTCTTTTGTATAATCAAGAGTAGTTGATTTTAAATAAATATTTGTTTGTCCATTTAATTGAAAATAAAAGAGAACTAAAAGAAGGTATAAAATGATTTTTTTCATATTGCAAAGATAATGATATTTATGTTATTTTTGTTTTATGAATCATAGCATTGAAAAATACATTTCTGATCTTCTTTACAATAATGATTGTATAATAATTATGAATTTTGGCGGCCTTGTTTGCAATCACATTTCAGCTCAGCTAGATGAAGAGACTGGTATTCTATCTCCACCAAATAAAACTATCTTATTTAACTCTCAACTTAAAGAAAATGATGGACTTTTAATTAATCA
>CAZJXE010000097.1:0-4343 GCA_964549835.1 uncultured Weeksellaceae bacterium | reverse complement strand
ATCTAGCAAAGGGAACAGTCAAATCATACCTTAGAGCCTTATTAGCTATATCAACCGATAAAGATTTTGAAGTAGTTTTTTTATCAATCTTAGATTTAGATAAAAAATCTCCTGAATTTAAAATCTTAAAAATTAATCTGTCTCCTTCTTCTCCATACTTACCTGTTAATGTTTCTATATTCTCCATAGCAGGCGTTTCAATTGGAGCATAGCCATAACGTTCAAAACAAGACTTAACTTTTTTGAAAATATAATTTCTTCTAAACATAACTTTAGAAGTAAAATCACGTGTCCCTTTAGGTATTTGAACATTTGCTTTCATAGTTTGCAAATTTAATCAATTAAATATTTTTCCAGGGTTTAGAATGTTATTTGGATCAAACAAATCTTTAATCTGTTTTTGTATTTCTATCTCTTTTTTAGAAAAAACAATGTCAATATATGGTTTTTGAACTAAACCAATACCATGCTCACCACTAATTGTACCGCCTAAATTTTTTGTTAAAACAAATATTTCTCTAATACCTTTATGAAGTTCATTATTCCATTTATCATCTGACATATCCCCTTTAATTATATTGACATGTAAATTCCCGTCTCCAGCATGACCATAACAAACAGATTGAAATCCATATTTTTTACCAATCTCCTTTACACCAACAAGTAGTTTTGGTAATTCTGCTCTTGGGACAACTGTATCCTCTTCTTTATAAATAGAATTTGATTTAACAGCCTCCCCCACTAATCTGCGCATTTTCCATAATCTATCCTTTTGTTCTTTACTTTCAGCAATCAAAATTTCTCCACAATCAAATTCATACAGAACCTCAGATATCTTTTCACATTCCTTAAACATTTGATCAATTTCATTTCCGTCAACTTCAATAAGTAGATGAGCTTGTACATCATCACTTATATCCATTTTAATATCTGTGTATTTAATAGTCCAGTTAATAGCATCTCTTTCAATAAATTCCAATGCTGAAGGGGTTATTCCGTTGATAAAAATTGCTGAGACAGCTTGGCATGCTTTTTCTGCTGATTTAAAAGGAACTAATAAGCTAATTTCTTTTTTTGGTAAAGGAATTAATTTAAAAACAATTTTAGTAATGACACCAAGGGTTCCTTCACTTCCAACCATTAATGATGTTAAATCATATCCTGTTGAGTTTTTTAAAACATTGGCTCCAGTCCAAATTATTTCACCAGTAGGCAAAACAACTTCTAAATTTAAAACATAATCTTTAGTAACACCATATTTTAATGCTTTAGGTCCTCCAGAGTTTTCTGCTAAATTGCCTCCTAAAAACGATGTTCCTTTACTTGCAGGGTCCGGAGGATAGAATAAACCTTTTTCTTCAACAGCATTTCTGAAAACTTGATTAATAACACCTGGTTCAACAGTTGCTTGCATATTCCTTTCATCAATAGAAATAATGTTATTTAATTTCTCAGTGGATAAAGCTACTCCACCCATAATTGGTAAAGAACCACCACTTAAGCCTGTTCTTGCACCACAGGGTGTTACAGGAATTTTTTCTTTATTACAATATGATAAAATTGATGATATCTGCTCATTACTTTGTGGCTTTAGAACAACACAGGGGAGAAATTTTAAATCTTCAGTTTCATCATGTGAATAATCGTCTAACGTACTTTCATCTAAAAAGACAAAATCACCACCAATTAATTGTTCAAAAAATTTGATACTGTCACTATTTATTTTAGAATAAGTCATAAAAAAGTATTCTACAAAATTAAGTAAATTAGCATTCTACAAAATAAAATTAAAGTTAATGCAAAAAAAAATTGTTTCAATAATTTTATGTCTATTTTCCTTATCGTGTTTTTCACAGTCTAAACAAATAAATCTTGAAGACATATGGGAAAATTACAAATTTTACTATAAAAGTTACAGAGGATTAAATTCAATGAACAATGGTGAGTTTTATACTCAAATAAAGAATTCAGAAGAAGGTCAAGAAATTATAAAGTATAGTTTTAAAAATGGAGAGAGAATTGTAAGAATTTTTAAAAGCTCAGATTTTAAGATTAAAAGAATCAATAGCTATTCTTTAAGTGATGACGATAGATTAATGTTGTTAGCAACTGAAACAGAATCAATATATAGATATTCTAGAAAAGCTATTTATTATGTTTTTAATATTCAAAATAACAAACTAAAAAAATTATCTGAAAATAAAATTAGATATCCTACTTTCTCTCCAGATGGATCCAAAGTTGCTTACGTTTATGAAAACAACTTATTTATAAAAGATATTACTAATGGAAAAGAAACTCAAATTACTAATGATGGTAAAAAAAATCAGATTATAAATGGAGCATCAGATTGGGTATATGAAGAAGAGTTTAAGCTTGTTAGAGGATTTGAATGGTCATCAGATAGTAGAACTATTGCATATTACAAATTTGACGAATCACATGTTAAAGAATTTTCAATGGATAAATTTAATGGAAGCTTATATCCTTCTCAAGAAGTTTTTAAATATCCAAAAGCTGGAGAAGCAAATTCAACAGTTAACATATTGCTTTACAGTTTAGATTCAAAAGAAAAAACTCTTATTTATACCGAAGAAGATTATGAATATATTCCTAGAATAAAATGGTCTAAAGATCCTCATATTTTAACAATGATAGGTTTGAATAGGCATCAAAACAAACTTGATTTTATACTAGTTAATTCCAAAGACGGAAGTAATAATATTCTTTTTAGCGAAGAAGATAAATATTACATCGATATACATGATAATCTTACATTTTTACCAAATAATTTTTTTATTTGGACTTCTGAAAAAAAGGGCTATAACCACATCTTTCTAAAAGGATTAGATGGAAGTGAAGAACAAATAACATCCGGCTCATGGGAAGTAACTTCATTTAAAGGGTTAGATAGTGATAAAATGCAGATATTTTTCACTTCAACTGAAGATGGATCAATAAATAGATCTCTTTATGTTTTAGATTTAGAGACAGGTAAAAGAAAAAAACTAAGCACACAAATAGGAACAAATTCTGCCAAATTTAGTAAGGGCTTAAAATATTACATAAATACTTTTTCAGATGCAGATACTCCTCCAGTTTTTACATTACATAAAGCAGATGGTACTTTAATAAAAACAATTGAAGATAATACAGAATTCAAAAATAAATTAAAAGATTATGATTTAAGTAAAAAAGAATTTTTAACAATTTACACAGATAATGCTGATTTGAATGCATGGATTATTAAACCACCTAATTTTGATAAAAACAAAAAATATCCATTATTTATGTTTTTATATGGGGGGCCCGGATCACAACAAGTACTCAACAAATATGGAAGTAGTAATTTCTATTGGTATCAAATGCTTGCTCAAAAAGGTTACGTTGTAGCATGTGTTGATAATAGAGGAACTGGTGGTAAAGGATCCGAATTTAAAAAAATGACCTACAAAGAATTAGGAAAATATGAAACAATTGATCAAATTGATGCTGCCAAGTATTTTGGTAATCTAGAATATATTGACAAAGAAAGAATTGGTATTCAAGGATGGAGTTATGGTGGATATATGTCATCATTAGCAATAACTAAAGGAGCAGAAACCTTTAAATTAGCTGTTGCTATTGCACCAGTTACAAACTGGCGTTACTATGACAACATTTACACTGAAAGATATATGCAAACACCGCAAGAAAATGCTAGTGGATATGATGACAATTCACCAATCAACCATGTTGAAAAGCTTAAAGGTAAGTATCTATTAATTCATGGAACTGCTGATGATAATGTTCATGTTCAAAATACATATGAAATGACTTCAGCTTTAGTTAGAGCCAATAAACAATTTGATTTATTCGTTTATCCTGACAAAAATCATGGTATTTACGGAAAAAACACTAGGTATCATTTATATAAAAAAATAACGAACTTCATTCTAGAAAATTTATAATTCTTTTATTAAATTCGGCAAATTAAACACAAACAAAAAAATAAATTATGATTCAGTTAATTGGTTATGTTCTATTTACAGCATTAATTTTAATAATTGCAAAAGCATACTTAGATAAAAAAGGGCATCCAAAAGCTTTATTTTATTTATTCTTTGCTGAAATGTGGGAAAGATTCTCATTTTACGGAATGAGAGCATTGTTAACACTCTATCTGATAAAAGATTTTTACCAAGATCTTCAAAACAATGAAGAAATTGCATACGGTATATATGCAGCATACGGAGCTCTTGTTTATTTAACTCCGTTACTTGGAGGATATTTAGCTGATAAATATATAGGATACAGAAAATCAATACTTTTTGGTGGTATTTTAATGGCCTTAGGTCACTTTT
>CAZJXE010000096.1:0-4352 GCA_964549835.1 uncultured Weeksellaceae bacterium | reverse complement strand
TGGTGCAGGTAATATGTTTTTTATAAAATCTCCTAATTTATTAGAGAAAGACATGCTTTAGAAAGGAAGATCATCATCAGAATTATCGCTTTCTTCAAAAGAAGGTATGTCAGGGTCTGTTGTTTCTTGACTGGAACCTCCTAAGTTTTCAATTCTCCATGCATCAACATTATGAAAGTATCTTCCGTTATATTCTCTTGATGAAAGATTAAATGAAACCTCAACTTGATCTCCTTCATTATGATGTGACAACATTTGTATTTTTTCTTCTCCAAATAGTTGAAAACATACTTCTGGATTGTATTGCGAGCCTGTATCTACAAGAAAAGATTGTTTTTGCCATTCTTTACCCGCTTTTGAGGTTCCGCTTTCAACACTTAACTTTCTGCTTAATTTTCCTTTTAATGTTAAACTCATTTCGATTTTTTTATAGTTAAAACAAATTTAAATAAAAACTTAAATAAAAATCTTTAGAATGCTCATTTATGATAAAATGTTAAAAAATAATATATTTGTGCCCCCTTGCGGGTATGGCGGAATTGGTAGACGCGCTAGACTTAGGATCTAGTGCCGCAAGGCGTGGGGGTTCGACTCCCTTTACCCGCACAAAAACCTCAACATTTCGTTGAGGTTTTTTTGATTTTTGAATTTAATGAATCAGATAAATAAGTGTATTTTTGCCGACTAATTAATTGATAACATGAAAATTACTCAAAGTAAAGCCAAAAATATGTTGGCTACAATCAAAGTTGAAGTTTCTGAAAGTGATTATTCAGAAAGTGTAGATAGAGTTTTGAAAAGGTATCGAAAAGATGCTGTTGTTCCTGGCTTTAGAAAAGGAAAAACTCCAATGTCAATAATAGAAAAACAATATAAAACATCAGTGATTGTTGATGAAGTTAATAAATTGCTTCAAGATAGTTTATACAAACATATCACAGATAATAAGGTAAAGGTCTTGGGTAGTCCTCTTCCAAAAGAGGAAAAGGAAATAGATTGGAAAAATGATACTGAATTCACATTTGAATATGAGATAGGACTGGCACCAGAACTAGATTTCAAAATTTCTAATAAAGATAAACTTACATATTATAATATTAAAGCTGATGATAAATTAGTTGATAATTATTGTAATGATATTGCTAAAAGGTATGGCAAAATGAGTAATCCGTCTGAGTCGATTGACGGAGATTTAGTTTATTGTTTAATTATTCAAAAGGATAGTAAGGGAAATATTTTAGAAAATGGCATTTCTAATGAAGCAACTGTTTCAATAGAGTCTATTAAAGATAAAAAATACAAGAAACAATTTATTGGACTAAAAGCTGATGACAAATTAAGTCTAAATGTTATGAATGTTTTTAAAAACCAAACAGATTTATCGGCAATGTTAAAAATAAGTCAAGTTGAACTTAATAATCTAAGTTCAGATTTGTTTGAATTTACAGTAAAGAGAATAAACAGATTAGCACCAGCGGAGTTAAATAAAGATTTATTTGAAAAGGTGTATCCTAATGAAAAAGTAAAGAATTTGGCTGATTTTAAAAATAAAATAAAAGATGAAGCTGAGAAATCATTTGAGGTTGAAAGTGACAGAATGTTAAAGAATGATGTTGTCTTGTATCTTGTTGATAAAATTAAATTTGATTTGCCGGATCAATTTCTAATGAAGTGGCTAATAAAATCATCTGAAAAGCCATTGACAGAGGAACAAGTTAATAGTGATTATCCTCAGTATTCAAAAAGTTTAAAATGGCAACTAATTGAAAATAAAATCTTAGAAGAAAATAATATCAAGATCAATAATGAAGATCTAATAGATTTTACAAAAACTTTAGTAAAAAGACAGATGCAGCAATATGGACAGTCAGAAACAGATGACAAACAATTAGCTGATATTGCTGAAAATATTTTAAAAAATGAAGAAGAAAGAAAGAAAATATCCAATCAGTTATTTGATGAAAAGACTTTAGAGCTTTATAAGCAATTATTCAAATTAACTGAAAAATCTATTTCTTATGATGATTTTGTTAAATTAGCAACAGAAAAATAAATAATTATGGACTATTCTAAAGAATTTAAAAAATTTGCCACTAAACACAAAGGAATAAATAGCTTGTACTTGGATCAGTTTACATCAATGCATGGGAATTATATTTCTCCTACAATTATTGAGGAGCGCCAAATGAATGTAGCAAGTATGGATGTTTTTTCAAGATTAATGATGGATAGAATCATTTTTCTTGGAGTTCCCATTAATGATTACGTAGCAAATATTATACAGGCTCAATTGCTTTTTCTTGAGTCAGTTGATTCTAAAAAAGACATTTTAATTTATTTAAATTCTCCAGGAGGAGGAGTGTATGCTGGCTTAGGTATATATGATACAATGCAATACATAAACCCAGATGTTTCAACAATATGTACTGGAATGGCTGCTTCTATGGGAGCAGTTTTATTATGTGCTGGAGCTAAAGGTAAAAGAACTGCATTAAAGCATTCAAGAATTATGATTCACCAACCAATAGGAGGTGCTCATGGGCAAGCTTCAGACATAGAAATTACAGCTAATGAAATTAAAAAGCTGAAAAATGAACTTTACACAATTATTTCAGAACACTCAGGTAAATCATTTGATGAGGTATGGAAAGATAGTGATAGAGATTTTTGGATGACATCATCAGAAGCTAAAGAATACGGAATGATTGATGAAGTTTTAAAGAAAAAGTAATGTCTGATCACCAACAGATTCAGTGCTCTTTTTGTAATAGAAATAAACAAGATACAGAGATATTAATTGCTGGTGCAAATGCTCATATTTGTAATTCTTGTATTGAGCAAGCTTTTCAAATCGTAGAACAAGATTCAAAATCTACTATCCCAAAATCGTTTGATTCTAATTCTTTTAATCTTTTAAAACCCTTAGAAATTAAATCACATTTGGATGACTATGTAATAGGACAAGATTATGCAAAAAAAATAATATCTGTTGCAGTTTATAACCATTACAAAAGAATATCTCAATTTAATTCAGAAGAAGATGAAATAGAAATAGAAAAATCAAATATTATAATGGTTGGTAAAACAGGAACAGGTAAAACGCTTCTTGCTAAATCTATTGCAAAATTATTAAACGTTCCATTTTGTATAGCAGACGCTACAGTCTTAACTGAAGCGGGTTATGTTGGTGAAGATGTAGAAAGTATTTTGTCAAGGCTTTTACAGGCTGCAGACTATGATGTTGAAAAAGCAAAAATTGGTATTGTTTTTATTGATGAAATTGATAAGATAGCAAGAAAGAAAGATAACCCTTCTATAACTAGAGATGTTAGTGGTGAAGGAGTTCAACAAGCAATGTTAAAACTCTTAGAAGGAACTATTGTTAATGTTCCCCCTCAAGGAGGAAGAAAACATCCTGACCAAAAGATGATTGCTCTTGATACAAGAAATATTTTATTTATCAGCGGAGGAGCATTTGACGGAATTGAATCACATATAGCGTCACGATTAAATACGCGATCCATTGGATTTAAATCAAATATTGAAAATCAACTTAATAAAGAAAATTTATTACAACATATTGCCCCACAAGATTTAAAATCCTTTGGTTTAATTCCAGAACTAATTGGAAGGATGCCTGTAGTTACACACCTTGATCCATTAGATAAGAATGCCTTAAAATTAATTTTAACCAAGCCAAAAAATGCATTAACAAAGCAGTATGTTAAACTTTTTGAGATTGATGGTATTAAGCTTAGTTTTGATAAAAAAGCAATTGATTTAATTGTTGACAAAGCATTAGAATATGAACTTGGGGCTAGAGGTTTAAGATCTATATGTGAATCTGTTATGTTAGACGCCATGTATGAACTGCCATCTCAAAAAAATAAGCAAGATTTAATTATCTCTGGTTCTTATGTTAAAAATAAATTAAATAATTTAGAGCTTAACAAGCTTAAAGTAGCTTAGTTTATTATCAAAGGATAATTATCCCCATTTATAATTACCGAAACTTCGCAATCGCAATTATTCTCTCCATAATCTAATACTCTTTCGTTGTATATGCTTGGATTTACACTTACTTGTCCTTTTGAAATAATACAACTTGAACTTTCAAAGCAAGAGAGATTGTATTTTAGTGTGTCTGTAATATTAATACTGAAGTTATTATTATTTACAGAATTTCCTTCAGCACTGCCAAGAACGTTATAGATATTATCTAAATATTGATATTGAGATGAAAATCCACTTACCAATTCTTTTGTGTAAGTACCATTTAAATTAATAATTCCATTTTCAGTATTTAGACTTAAACCATTAATTTCTAAATTAAATTCTAAATTACCATTTTG
>CAZJXE010000095.1:0-4392 GCA_964549835.1 uncultured Weeksellaceae bacterium | reverse complement strand
CCATTTACAAAATTTTCAAAAACTGGACCTGAAGAAACAGCTAAAAAAATTGGTGATGAACTAATATCTCTTTCTGAAATAAAAAATTTTAATGTTGTAAAAGGATTTTTAAATATTGAAATTGAAGATGTGTTTTGGTTATCTCAACTAGATCAAATCTTAAATCAACAAGACTATGGATTTATTAGCATTAATAAAAATTCACCAACATATTTAGTTGAATATTGCTCTCCAAATACAAACAAACCAATTCATTTAGGACACATAAGGAACAACCTATTGGGTTTTTCTGTAGCAGAGATTTTAAAGGCATCAGGTAAAAATGTAAAAAAGGTTCAAATCATAAATGATAGAGGAATTCATATCTGTAAATCAATGGTTGCATGGCAAGAATTTGGTAATGGTGAAACTCCCGAAAGTACAGGAATTAAAGGTGATCACTTTGTAGGAAAATATTATGTGCTTTTTGATAAACAATACAAAAAAGAGATAGCAGAATTAATTGATAAAGGAATTGATTCAAAATTAGCTGAAGAGAAAGCCCCAATTTTATTAAAAGCAAAAGAAATGCTAATAAGATGGGAGAAAAAAGAAAAGAGTGTTATTGACCTATGGAAGAAGATGAATTCATGGGTTTATGATGGTTTTGAAAAGACATATAATAGATTAGGAGTTGATTTTGATAAAAATTATTACGAAAGTGAAACCTATCTACTTGGAAAAGATGTTGTGAAAAATGGTCTTAATAGTGGTGTCTTTTATAAAAAAGATGATGGGTCTGTATGGATTGATCTAACTGAAGATGGTTTGGATGAGAAAATTATTTTAAGATCTGACGGTACAGCAGTTTATATGACACAAGACATAGGTACTGCTATTCAAAGACATGAAGATTTTGATTTTTCTAATATGATTTATACCGTTGCAAATGAGCAAGATTATCACTTTAAAGTATTATTTCTAATTCTTGAAAAATTAGGTTATTCTTGGGCAAAAAGTTGTCATCACCTTTCTTATGGAATGGTTGATCTTCCATCAGGAAAAATGAAATCTAGAGAAGGTACTGTTGTTGATGCTGATGATATAATGCAGGATATGAATCAAAATGCCAAAAGTATAGCAAAAGAATTAGGTAAGATTGATATTGAAAATAATAAAGAATCTGAAGAGTTATATGAAAATATAGGAATGGGAGCTTTAAAATATTTTATGTTAAAAGTTGATCCTAAAAAAAGAATGTTATTTGATCCTAAAGAAAGTATTGATTTCAATGGAAATACAGGTCCATTTATTCAATATACTTATGCTAGGATAATGTCTATTCTAAGAAAAAATAAACATAAAATAGTTGTTAATAATCAGCTATGTATAAACCAAAAAGAAAAAGAGTTAATTAAAAATATATTAGAATTTCCTAAAATTGTTCAAGAGTCGGCAAATTCTTACAGTCCTGCAATAATAGCAAACTATGTATTTGACTTAGTCAAAGAATTCAATAGCTACTATCAATCAACAACTATTTTAGGAGCGGATACCGATGATGTTATTTCTTTTAGAGTTGCATTGTCTAAAAAGGTATCTGATAATATAAAATCAGCAATGTTTTTATTAGGGATTAATGTTCCTAAAAGAATGTAACTTGTCAAATTGTTTATAAAACAATAACCAATTTTTTTCTATAAATTTATAATACATTAAAAAAATTATACATTTGCTAATATCATGACAAGAGAAAGAATACATCAAATAATTTTTGAGGCTGATACACCTAAGGGAAAGGCTTTTGATATTGGATTGTTAATAGCTATTCTTTTGTCTGTTTTAGTAGTTATGCTTGAAAGTGTTGAATCTATTGAAAAAGAATATGGTGGACTTTTACTTGCTCTTGAATGGTTTTTTACTATTCTCTTTACAATTGAATATTTTCTGAGAATTTATTCTATAAATCGACCAATAAAATATATTTTTTCTTCAATGGGTATTATTGATCTTTTGGCAATATTACCTACTTATTTAATTTTCACTTTTCCTAATCTTCACACATTAACAGTTATAAGATCTGTTAGAATTATAAGGATATTTAGAGTTTTTAAATTAAAGAGATATATAAGAGGAGCATATACTATGCAAATTGCATTAAGAAATGCAATTCCTAAGATTATTGTTTTTTTACTTTCTGTAATGATTTTAATAATTATTCTAGGTACAATTATGTATATTTTTGAAGGACTAGGAGGTGAAAATCCTGGATTTCAAGACATTCCAAATTCAATATATTGGTCTGTTGTTACATTAACAACAGTTGGATATGGTAATGTTGTTCCGGTTACTGTTATTGGTAAAATAATCGCTTCTATAATTATGCTTTTAGGATATGGTATTATAGCTGTGCCAACTGGAATTGTGACTGCTGGTATTTTAAAATCTAAGAAAAAAACAAGTGGTCAATCATGTATTAATTGTTCAAAAGAAGATCATGATGAAGATGCTTTACATTGTAAATATTGTGGTTTAAAAATACATAATGATTAATATTTAATCAAGATACAATCAAATCCTGTAAGTGAAAAATTTTATTGTTTATAGATCATCTGCAGGCTCAGGTAAAACCTACACACTTGCTGTTAACTATATCTCGCTAGCTATTGGAGGTGTCTTATTTAAAAAAGACTATTATAAAAAAATTTTAGCAATTACTTTTACAAATAAAGCTGCTAAAGAGATGAAGGAAAGAGTCCTTCATTACCTCTACAATTTATCTCAAAAAAATGATATTGATAATATTTTACATGCAATCAAATTGCAAACTAATCTTACAGAAAAATTAATTTTTGACTTTTCGAAAAGTTTATATAATAATATTATTCATAATTATTCAGATTTAGGTATTCAGACTATTGATAAATTTACATATAAGATTGTTAAATCTTTTTCAAGAGACTTAGGAGTAAATAATGATTTTGAACTTGAATTAGATAGTCAAAAAATTATTCAGCCAGTTGTTACTTTGCTTTTAAATAAGGTTTCAGATAAAAATAAATCTCTGTCAAATGTTTTAGTTGATTTTACAATGCAAAAAATAGATGAGGGCAATAGCAATAATATTCAACAAGATTTAGAAGCTTTTTGTAATCATTTCTTTTTTGAAGGTTCAGAGGAGAAATTGATAAAAAACTTATTTTCTATTAACGAAAGTAGTGAGATTAAAAACAAATTATTCGATAAAAGAAAAACTTCACAAAACGACATAGTCAAACTTCAAAAAGAAGTTATAAGTTTTTTCACAAAAAATAATTTAACATCAAATCATTTTATTAGAGGAACATATTATAAATTATTTTCTGAAAAGCTTTTAAGTATCAACTATTTAGATTGGATTCCTTCAGATTCATTATTAAATAATATTAATGATAATAATTGGTATAAGAAGAATCTGGATAGTAATTTAAAATTGGAAGTTGATAGATGTAAAGAAGAATTAACTATATATATTGACAGATTAATAAAATCTTTAAAAGATTACATTACATATACTTCAATATTAAAAAAAATATATCCATCTATAATAATAAATGAATTGTTTAATGAGATAACTAATTATAAAAAAGATAATAATATTGAAAATATTTCTTCCTTTAATAGAAAAATTCATAGTTTGGTTACCACACAGGTATCTTCTTTTATTTTTGAAAGAATAGGGGAAAGATATAATCATTTTTTGATTGATGAATTTCAAGACACATCATTACTTCAATGGCAAAATTTATTACCATTAATTACTGATTCTCTTGACTATGGAAAATCAATTGTTGTAGGAGATGGAAAACAGTCAATTTATAGATGGAGGTCAGGAGAAGTTGAACAGTTTTTAAAATTACCTGAAATTTTTAAAGGAGACCATTTAAATTATTTGTCAGACTGGCAAGCCAAGCTAAGTAATCATTATAAAGTTGAAAATTTATTAGAAAACTATAGAAGTAGAAAAAATATTATAGAGTTTAATAATAATCTTTTTTCTAGTGTAAAGGCAATTTTATCATCAGATTTAGTAAGCATATATGATAATTCTCAACAAAAATATTCTTATGCAAAAGAGGGAGGGTATGTAAACATTACATTATTTGAAGGTGATGACTATAAGGATGAGATTTTAGAGAAAATTATTGTCGAGATTAATGAACTTATTTCAGAAAAAAATTATAGTTATAGTGACATTGCAATTTTATGCAATACACACAAGGAAATTGAAAGTATTGCTGACTGTTTATCAAAAAATAATATTCCTTTAGTTTCTAATGAAGGTTTGTTAATTTCAAAGTCTACTAAGGTTAAATTATTAATTGCATTAATCAAATATTTAAACAATAATGAAGATGAAGTTGTTAAGGCAAC
>CAZJXE010000094.1:0-4420 GCA_964549835.1 uncultured Weeksellaceae bacterium | reverse complement strand
CCCATGTTCTAATGGAATTTCCTCCAATATCAGCAAGCTCTTTAAGATAGGTGTCCCCTCCAGCACCATTCACGTAATAATGCTCCCCATTTCTTAGAAGCTTAAAGCCATCTTCTGTTTTTATAATTTCGGTTTTATTATGCCCTCTTTGAGCAAAAGACCCAACGGAGCTAAGTAAAAAAAGAAAAAGAAAGACTCTATTTAACATTCTTAAAAATAATTAATTATTAACAATAAACTTTTTGGTTATTAATGAGCCGTTAAAAACTCCCTTTAAAAGATAAACCCCATTTGCTAAATTATTTGCCAAATCAATAGAATAGCTTTTAGGCAGTAAATATTCGTTAATTGGCTTAGAAATAGTTTTGCCTTGAACATCAACAATTTCTAGTGTTACAAAAGATTCGTTTTTAACACTAAAGTTAATGACAGACTCATTTGTTAAGGGATTAGGATATATGTTAAAGTCTATATTAAAATCTAAATTGTCTACAGAAACAGGAGATGCAGACAGGCCTATATCGTCTATAAAATAGGTGTCCCAGTTAACCATGCCTTGATCAAAAAAGAAAACAACTCTGTCAATACTCATTGCCCCACCTTGATATGGGGTTAAATCAAAATTTATTTGTTGCCAAGTATTGTTTTGCCAAATGTTTTGCGAGAAACCAACCACCTCTGTACCATTATTTTGAAAAGAAGCATAAATAGAAGTTGGCGGCCCATATACCTTCATATTAAAATAAGGAGCAGGGCCAAGATCAAAACCTCCATTTAATGGATAAGCAATAAACACGTCCTCGCCGTTAGCATCTGGGTTCCTGGTATATTCACCACTATATTTACTTGTGTTAATCGAGTTTGTTTCAGGGTTATATGCTTGATTTAGCCAACCACTCATATAATCGTAAGATGCGCAAGCAGATGCAGAGGGACACATACCTAAATTCCAATTGCAGTCCCAATTAGCCAAATCCTGATTAGGGTTGCTTGTTATACCTGAACACTGGTTGTTAAATTCAGGTCCATTAAGGTTATCAAAGTAGTATATGTCTTGAGTATTGGTCCCTCCATTAAATAACAAAATAACAGAAGTAAGACCAGTACTTGGCATAGCAGCATCAGGTCTTGAATCAAAAGTAAGATCAATTGTTTCCCACTGGTTTGATGTTGTAGTTGCCCCCAGATAGATGCTATGCCTACCTACAGGGTAGTTTGTAGGCCCAGCAAGAGAGGAGTCTTCAAGGGTAATTTGAACAGGAATTCCAGGGGCAGGGCTATAAACATCAACGCTCATTGTTTTTGTTCCATCTACATAAGAAGTCACGTCATCTATAGGTCCGTTGCCAACAATTACTAAAACATCCCACAGCTCGCCAGGGTTTCTTACATATTGAGCGCAAAAAGGAGAGCTGTTTATAGCATTGTTAACATCTGGGTTAGCATACCTTGTTGTCATTCCTCCGTGAACAAAGTCATAGTATCCAACTCTCGTTTGCTCAAAGTCATCCCACAAAACCTGAGAAGACAAGAAGAAAGGGGTTGTAATTAGAAATAATAAAGTAAAAATGTTTTTCATGGTTTTAATTTTTAGTTAGTTTAATATTGTCAATGTAAATTTCAGTGTTATAGTTGAAAGCAAAATGAATTTGCTTGATTTTAGTTAGGTCAACACCAGATTTTCTAACAGGAAAATGGTAAAGGGGTATTTCAATTTGCTTCCACTCATTGTTTTGCCTAATATCGCTCTTCTTTATTTTATACGACATTTTTGTTCCCACATAATCTTCGAAAGAGATGATAAAATCTTCGGCCTTTTTTGCTTTTAAATCAAAGGCTAAATTCAATGTTTTAAGGCTTCTGCTGATATCTGTATACAGCCAGTTGTTCCAGCTAATTCCAAAGTCTAGCCAATCACAATAGGACGAGTCTGTTTTTATATAAATATAGCGGTTTCCAGTTTGATTTTTTTTAGTGCTAATATTTAAACAATCATCAATATCAACACCCCAAGAACCTTTTAAATCATCTTGAAATATATTTATAGGGCTTATTGAGTCGTAAACCGTCAAATTATCTTCCAGCCTCTCATAATCATGTTCATATCGAACAATTTTAATATTATCCAAATACACGTTTGTTGCGTCATAGCATTGAAGCAAAAGCTGCTTAACGTTTGTTAGGTCAATTTTGTTTTTTATGTAGGAAAAAGTTTGCAAAGGAACAATAACCTTTGTCCAAGAATCATCAATTTTGCCCCCCTCAATGCCTAAATAATTTGCTGTTGCATAGCACTGATTTTCAGAATAGTCTTCTAAAATAAAAACAATGGGAAGGCTTGTTATATAGCCCTTTTCTACCCTTGCAACAAATTCAATAGCAGACTTTTCCATTATTTGACTCATGTCTTTTCCTTGCCACCCGTCCCAGCCAATACCCATTCCAATCCACTCACAGGCAGGGTTTTTTTCGGTCTTTAGATGAATAGAATTTTTTGGCACCCTTTTTCTGTCTTTAACTCTAACTGTTGGCAGATTATACTTCCTGTCTACTTTTTCAACAATAGTGTCATTAGTCTTTTTTTGATTTGGCGCATTTATTTTTGAATAGTCTATGCTTGCGTCATATGCAGAAAAGCTAAAGGGGTTGCAAAAAGCCTCTTTACCGCTCATTCCCCACACCTCATCGCTTCCGCCAGTTGTAAAAATTTCTGTAGAAGTAAAACCATCAATACCTTCAGTGTTTTCTACCTCCACATCATAAAGCGCAAGTAAGTCTAGGTTTTTACAACCGCTTAACGTTAGAAGCAAAAGAATGATTATCCTGTGCATTATTATTGGTTTAAGATTGTGCTACCCTCGCTCCAAACGATATAGTCTACATCTGCTTTTGCAAAACCAGACTCTGGATTTGCCAAAAGAAGGGTTCTGAATTTTAGGATTTTATTAGGCTCCCTAATTGCATTGCCACCGCTGTTCCACGCTAAAATCAAATCGCTATATTTAATTGAAATCATTTTCCAACCATTCCAATCTACATTAAACTCAACCTCTAATCGGTCCTCTGTGTTTTGATCATAATAGCCGTCTTGATTTTCGTCTTCATAAAATTCCAGTTTAAATAGTGAGTTTGCCTCATTTGTTGGCGAAAGAGTGCTGTCCCCGTTGACCATCATGTTAAAGTATACATTGTCAGGATTTGCATTAAGCACACCCTGCTGAAACCAATGGTCCGCAGGATAATCAACATAGCCAATTAACCAATCCCAATCACATGTTCCCTCTTGAATGAGATACCGATCTGATTCACCAGCCCCACCAGTTTCAATTTTTTTGAGACAAGTTGTTTGAAAGAAATTGGTAAAATTTGGATTAAAACCATTTTCAAAATCGCTAACCACAAGCTCACTTCCGTTACCATATGTTTTGGCCTCAGTAATTTTAAATGTGCCGAAAATAGAATCAGAGTGATTAGGAAAGGTTAGCATCACAGAACAATTTTCTTCTTTAAAAAAAGGAAGTGTTGTAACCTCTCCAGACCACAGGCTGTTTGTAGCGTTAATTTCACTTGATTTACCAAGGATTATTTTTTCTGCTGCAGAGGACTGGCCAATTATTGAGATTTTCCAATCAACTATCTTTGAAAACTTGGCTGTAAAATAAGCCGACTCGTTGTTAAAACTAGCCGAATCATTGATAATCGCAAAGTTCTCAAGAATATTAAGCTCTCCAAAAAGATCGTTTAGGCTTGGACCTTCAATCCCTTCTTTATCACAGGAAACAAAAATCAAAGAAATGGCAAAAAATAAATAGAATAGTTTTTTCATTTTATTATAAATTCATATTAAACATAAAGTAAATTCTAGAGAGAGACAGTTGGCTTATATCGCTGGTTCTATCGTCAATCTCTATTTGGTTTGTTTGTAGGCTAAAATAGATGTCATTGGTAAAATTATATTGTAACCCTAATAGCAGAATCTCTTCTTTAGAATCAAAATCTAATAGTTCGTATCCTACAACTTGATCATATTCGTCTCTTTGGGCCCCAACCTCATTTCCTTTACCCGCAAAAGATTTTAGCCCCCCAATTATTTTTAAGTTTTTAAACAGCTCATAACTTAAGCCAGCGCTTAACAACAAAGAGTTAAACGAAATTGACTCTAGCTCTGACCCTCCTCTATTTACGCTTTCTGAGCTTACAGAAGCTTCAAAAACAGCCTTGTTTTTAAGTGGCGTCATTTTATCAATATGCGCAGCTACGAAAAGCCCAGAAGAAAACAAGCCCCTCTTTTCTTCTGTTCCTTGGCCAATAATTTCTTTAAAAAACGCAAGATCAGCAGAAACCAAAATAGACTCTTCTTTGTTTTTGTAATCAAATAGAGCGCTTGTTCCAACCCTATTTGGCGTTGCCTCCCCATATG
>CAZJXE010000093.1:0-4440 GCA_964549835.1 uncultured Weeksellaceae bacterium | reverse complement strand
AAAGATCAAGGTAAAATTATTAAAGTTGTAAATAAAATTGATTTAAATAACGAAATTAAATCAATAAATAGTGGTTGTATCCACATATCAGCAAAAAACAATATAGGCATTGATGAACTAAAAAATAAAATATTTGATTTTACCAATATTAATGCTCTTGATAACAACAACACTATTGTTACTAACCAAAGACATTACGAACAACTTAAAAAGACCTTAAATGAGCTTGAAATAGTTATTGAGGGTCTGGATAATGAACTTAGTAGTGATTTATTAGCAATAAATATTAAACAATCTCTTTTTCATTTAGGCTTAATAACAGGTGAAGTATCTACAGATGATCTTTTATCTAATATTTTTGGTAAGTTCTGTATCGGAAAATAATTTATTAAAAACGTATACCATATGTTATTATTAATGCTTCACCAAATAGCTCAGGCACAACATATTCAACAGAAAAATTAGATCTTTGATTAATACTAATCTGTAAATAAGCTGTTGAAGGAAAAGGGCGTATTCCAATAATTGTTGCAAAATCACTATCCCCTATTCCAAAGCCAATCTTACCAGTTACTAAAGTCGGAAAAGCAAATCCAGCTTGATAATCTAAAAGAGTATTGTTGTAGTAATAATGTGTTTTTCCCCATAAATACGAAGCTCCTGGCCAAATTCCGTCTACAGGAAATGAACTTGTATTGATAATTAACCCAAAATTAAACTCTTTAAATGTTTCATTTGTTTGTGAATATGATAATACAGGAAGTAAAAAGAGAATAAGTATTGTTTTTTTCATTTTACAAATAAAAAGAGTTTAATATCAAATTATATGCAAAGCATAGTAAATATAACCTGCTATTTAAGAAATGGTAAAATTTACTTACTATTTAAATACTCTTGAATCTTTTTTGCGGATAATCCCAAAGTAAGACAATCATTTGCCGAAACTAAATCAGTTCCGTCATAGTAGATAAAACCATCAGATCCGTCTCTAACTTGCCAAGAAAAAGTTGTATTTGGATTTGCAGTATTGTTTTGCCATTCAATAGAAAAATTGACAGCATCAGAATCAGGCGGATCACAAGGAGGAATAAAAGAAAAACCTAAATTTCCAAGCAAAGTTCCAACATAACTTCCTTCAATATAAATATCAAGAAATTGAACACCTAAACCATCAAAATAATTTGCTCCAGAAACATCAAGATAAAAAGTAACATCAGCTAAATATTGACAATTTGTTATATCATATTCAGATAACAAACCGTAATTGATTGCATTTTGATCAGTACATGCAATATATAAACAGGAACCATCATCATAAGTAGCAAACTCATCATAATTGTAGGCATATAAATCTGTACAACCACTATTGTTTGAAGTGTCACCACATGCAAACAAAAGCACTAAAACTAATAATATTAAATATCTCATATTTTAAAAATTTTTATCCCAAAAACCATCTACCCAAAAATAACCACCATTAGTTTCGAGCCAATAGCCATTAACCCAAAAATGATTTCTCCTTTTTTTAACCCAATATCCATCTTGCCAGAAATATGTTCTAAAAATTGGGCTCCATTTCCAAAATCCTTTAACCCAAACATAGCCTCTTCTCTTTTTATTATATCTTTTTTTAATTCTTTTAGGTCTATTAGGCTTATTAACAACTACTCTATTTCCTTTGACGATTACATTATTATTAGAATAATTATAGCCTGTTGGATTTTTAACAATAATATCCTTAGAATTATTAGAATTTGTTTTTATAGTTACCTTTTTATTATTTCCCTTATTAGTTTGAGTTTTAATAACTGTTTGTGATAACAATGTAAAAGAAAAAAAAGAAAGGGTTATTAAAAATATTTTTGATCGCATATTGATGTTTACTTAAATAACGAATTAGTTGTCAAAATTATTATATGTAAAAATAACAATAATTTATTTCAAAAAATTATTTTTAAAATCAGTTAAAATAACTTTAACATTATCCTTTTCTGAAAGCTTTTTTATTTTCTCTTTGTCATTATCTGTGACCATATTGTTTGTCCAACAATGGATTGGATAGTTTGGAAATTTTCTAGAGTAAAACTTTACACTTGAATATGGCATAGAAATAACTGATGGCTCATAATCTAGAATATTTCTTTTTATTTTATTAATATTTAAAATACTTTTTAAAAAATGATAATTTGGCAGCCAATAGCTAGTGTAGAAACCTTCCTCTTTAAATTTTGACAACAACTCTATTTCTTTTGACTCAATAATTATCTTAGATTTTAAATTGTATTTATTTGTTAAATTGTTTAATAATTGAATAGAAGGATTGACATTATTTTGATTTAAATTTTTAAAATCAACCCAAAATTTTAATTTAAGATCTTCACAAGAGTGAAAATATTTATCTAAAGTGATTTTAGAATCATTTCCATGATGTTTTACATCAAATAAATTTCTATTAAGATTATAAAAAACATCCAACTCTACTCCATTAAATTCCTCACTTATATTTACTAATAAATTAGTATCTAAAACTCGGTGTGCCCATAACTTATCTTGGGAATTATAAAATATCACTCCTTTATTTTCTAAAATAGGATATCTTAAAAAAATAAAATAGAGAGCTAGAAATAAAAATAATATTATGATTTTGTAGTTCATTTTACTTTATAATTAAATCATTATTTATCATCTTTTTAGAATAAGACTGCTTAAAAGCTTTTATAAAGTTAATATCACTTTCGAACATATCAATTTTATTTTTAAAATTCCAATCTGAAAATGTTGAATATCTCTCTTGCCTATTATTTATAATACCATTTTCAGTAATTAAACAATATCTATTATTAATATGATGAACTGCCCAGCTATTCTTTTTAAAGACTGATTCTCCAAAAGCAAAAAATGGTTCTTGATAATTAAGATAATCTAAAATTGAAGGCATTATATCAATATGTTGAGTAAATACATCACTTTGACCATTTAATGACTTATTTGGAGTATAAAAAAGCATTGGAATTGAATATCTACCAATTTTATTTTTATAAAAATTATCGCTAGATTTTGGAGAAGTATGATCAGAGGTAATAACAAATAAAGTATTATTAAACCAATCTTCATTCTTTATACTTTCAAAGAATAATTTTAAAGAATAATCTGAATATGAAATAAGTTTATGGATTTCTAAATCACCGTCTTTAAAAGTTGTTTTATATTTCTCGGGAATGTTGTATGGAGGATGTGCAGAGAGCGAAAAAAATGTAGAAAGAAATGGTTCTTTTTTCTCACTAAGTTTCTTAGAAAAGTATTCTAAAAAGGAATGATCATAAATTCCCCATGTACCATCATAATCATCCATATTACCATACTCTTCAAGTCCATAATAATTTTGGAAACCTGCTTTTTTAGCAAAACCATAAAAGCCCATTGTTCCTCTAGTACCTCCATGAAAAAAAGAAGTTGAATATCCATTCTTTTTTAATAAATAAGGAAGAGCATTAAATGTGTTTTGGGCATAAACTGAAGAAATAAATGGAGTATTTGATAATGTTGGAATCGATGCTGTAATAGCTGGTAAAGCTTCTATTGATCTAAGCCCATTTGAAAAGGCATTATTAAAGATTAGAGAATGTTTAGCCAAACTATCTAAAAAGGGAGTCAGATTGTGATTATTATAAAAACCTACAAATTCTTTTGATAAACTTTCCATAATAATAATTACAACATTGTTTTTTTTAAATTCATCATTTGAATACTGTCTATAAGTACTATAATTAGCTACAAGATCATCATCATTGAAATAATTAAATGATACAAGTCTTTCATCTTTAAATGAATGAAGAAAGGTAAAAGGAGTATTTAAAATTAAATTTGAAAACTTTGGGTCAGATAACTCACCAGCATTTATTGTATTTATTGGTTTAAGCTGAAGACCTCCCCTAGCTCCAAAAACAAAAAATAAAACTGAAACTAAAAAAACAAGAGCAGACTTATTAAATGCTTTTAAATTAGTTATAGTTAATTGAGGTTGAAATTTATTATACTTTATTAATAAAAGTATTTGTAAAGCTGAAACAAGTAATAAAGGCCAATAATTAAGTAAATATGAAGGTAATATTTGAATTGTATCATTTCCAAGTAATAAAAGATCAATAAAATCTGAGGTAATTCGCTTTTGATTAAACTTAAAAAACTCTATATCAATATTATTAAGAATTATAAATGGAATATTTACTATTAAGAATATTGTATTCACTAAAGTTCTGTACCATTTTTTTACTCTTAAATTAATTGGAATTAGTATTAGAAATAAAACCAAAGAATTAATATATAATAAGATAGATAAATCAAAACGAATACATTCAATTAGTATAGAAAAAAATGAAACTTCGTCAAAGAAATTAAATGAAGAATAGTTATTAATCAAAAAACAGAATCTACTTAAAA
>CAZJXE010000092.1:0-4441 GCA_964549835.1 uncultured Weeksellaceae bacterium | reverse complement strand
CCTAAAAACAAACAACCATGGGATGATGCTGTCACATTAGCCTTAAGTTACGCTGAAATACCTTATGATGTAATTTATGATGATGAAGTTTTAAATAATTTGCTGCCACTTTATGATTGGCTTCATTTACACCATGAAGATTTTACAGGTCAATATGGAAAATTTTATGCGTCATTTAAAAATGCATCATGGTACAAAGAACAAAAAAAATCATTTGAAGAAAATGCAAAAAGTCACGGTTTTGATAAAGTTTCACAAGCAAAACTTGCAGTAGCAAAAAAAATTAAAGAATATGTATTAAGTGGAGGTTTTCTATTTGCAATGTGCTCAGCTACAGATTCATATGACATTGCTTTAGCCTCTGAAGGTATTGATATTTGTCATCATATGTTTGACGGAGATCCAATAGAAAACGACATAAATAATAAACTTGATTTCAACAAAACACTAGCTTTTAAAAATTTTGAATTAGTACAAAATCCAAATAAATATGAATTTTCATCTATAGATGCTACACAAACAAGAAAACTAAATCCTAACATTGATTTTTTTACCTTATTTGATTTTTCAGCAAAATGGGATCCTGTTCCAACAATGCTTTGTCAAAATCATATGCAAGTAATTAAGGGTTTTATGGGACAAACAACATCATTTAGAAAAAAATATCTAAAATCTGATGTTATCATAATGGGAGAAACAAAAGCAGCAAATGAAGCAAGATATATTCATGGAAAATTAGGAAATGGGACATGGACTTTTTATGGTGGTCATGATCCTGAAGATTATCAACATAAAGTGGGAGATCCAAAGACTGATTTATCATTACATCCAAATTCTCCTGGATATAGACTTATCCTAAATAATATTTTATTCCCTGCAGCAAAAAAGAAAAAATTAAAAACATAATTTTTTTATAATACTACTATTTTATCTTGATCGTGCCATTTAGAATAGTTTTCCTGATATTTTTTGTCGATTGTATTTCTTTTAATCTTCATAGAAGGGGTAAGAAAATTATTTTCAACTGTCCAATTTTCTTTAACTAAAACAATATTCTTTAGTACTTCGTGTTTTTGAAGATTTTCATTAACATTATTAAGGGTTTTTTGAACTGATTCAGTCACATGAGGCGATTCCTTCCCCACTTCTGAAACAACTGCTAAAGCAATAGGCTGAGGAATGCCTGAACCAACAACACAAACTTGTTCTATATAATTATTTTCAGATAATTTCATTTCAATTGGAGATGGAGCTACATATTTACCTTTTGAAGTTTTGAATATATCCTTAACTCTTCCAGTAATTTTTAAAAACCCATCAGAATCAATTTCTCCTTCATCTCCAGTATACAACCATCCATCCTTTATTATTTCATTTGTTTGTTCAGTATCCTTATAATAACCTAACATTAAAGCATCATGTTTAATTAAAATTTCATTTATACTACTGAGTTTTACATCACAAAAAGGTAATGCTTTTCCAACAGATCCAACCTTAATTTTATTATTTAATGTTACATGAGAATAACATGTATTTTCAGTCATTGCATAAGCCTCTTGAATATGAATTCCCAGACTAGCAAACCAATTAATTAATGCAACGGGTGTTGGAGCTGCACCTGTAAAAATATTTTTTGCCCTTGATAAACCTAAACCTTTTCTTATCTTTTTCTTAATAATGGAAGATAAAATTGGAACTTTAAGAAAAAGATCTAATTTCTTTTGTGGTAGCTTTAACAAAATTCCTTGTTGAAATTTAGTCCATATTCTAGGAACTCCTAAGAATGCAGTAGGAGATGCAAAAGAAAGATTATCACTAAAAGTCTCTAAACTTTCAGCAAAAAATACTCTTCCTCCAACATATAAACTACACATTTCAACTAATAACCTTTCTGCTATATGACTTAAAGGGAGGTAAGAAAAGAATACTTCATCTTTTTTTTCTATATCTAATGCTCTGGAAGCATTTACTGTAGAGAAACTAAAATTTGCAAATGAATGCATAACACCTTTTGATCTTCCAGTGGTTCCAGATGTATAAATAATTGAAGCTAATTCTTCAGGCATTCTTTTTAAATCTGGAGATTGGTCAACATCACTTAAAATATCATCCCACATAGGATAGTTTTCAGTGTAAAATGGAAATGAAATACAACTGATATTTTGTGGTATTGCAGATTTCTGAGATGAAAAATCATCTAATTTTCCTACAAAAAGTAATTTGGTTTCACTGTGAATTAAAATTTGATTTAAAGATTCAGCATTTAAATTTGGATAAAGTGGTACTGAAATATGGCCTGAAAGAAAAATTGCTAAATCAGACATAATCCAATGAGCGCAATTTTTAGATAAAATACCAATTTTTGAATTCTTTTCTAATTTAAGTGAATTAATATAAGAAGCCATTTTTCGAACTTCTCTTGCGACTTCACTAAATGTCCAATTGTGCCAGACTCCATTTACCGGCTGGCTTAAATAAATTGAATTTGGCTTTTCTTTCTCCCATTTGTAAAGCCAATCAAGTGTTGTTTGATTCTTCATTTCAGGTGTTTTTAGTTTTTTATAAAAATATAATATTTTAAAGCTATGCATGCATAGTTTTAAAATATTATATTTGATCAAATTTAAAAATATGGAACCTGAAGATACTATTGATTATAATTTAAGAAAAACATGGTTTAATGTTAGTAAAATGTATAATAGAACAGCATCTGATTATATGGGAAGCATGTCATTAGCGATGATTGTTTTAAATATTGATATGTTTGAGGGAACACCTTCAACTCAGCTTGGACCAAATATGGGAATGGAATCAACTTCATTATCAAGATCCTTAAACAAATTAGAAGATATTGGAGTTATAGAAAGAAAACCTGATCCAAATGATAAAAGAAAATCTATTATTCACTTAACAGATGCTGGTCATAAATCAAGAGATATTGCAAAAAATGTAGTTTTAGAATTCAACAATAAAGTTTTTTCTTGTTGTGACGAAAAAGAAATTAATACTTTTTTTAATGTTTTAAAGAAAATAAACAAGGTAATTGATCAATATAAGTAGTTTTAAATATGAAATTTAATAAACTAAGCCTAAACAAAGAACTTGAAAATGGCTTAGAAATGATGGGGTTTGAAAATGCAACCCCAATACAAGAAAAAACTATACCAATCATTTTAAATGGTAATGATTTAATTGCTTGCGCTCAAACTGGCACCGGAAAAACAGCTGCATTTGTTTTACCCATTCTTAGTATACTTTCAGAAAAAAAACAAAACAATAAAGTTAAAGCTCTTATTATTACACCGACAAGGGAACTTGCAAAACAAATTGATATGCAAATTGAAGGTTTTTCATACTTTACTAATACCTCATCATATCCTATATATGGTGGTGGAACAGGTCCTGAATTTGAAAATCAAAAACAAGCTCTAATTAATGGAACAGAAATTATCATTTGTACTCCAGGAAGACTATTAGCTCATCTTAAATTTGATTATTTTGATACAAATTTTATAAATCATTTAATTCTAGATGAAGCTGATCGAATGCTTGACATGGGTTTTTATGACGACATTATAAAAATTGTAAATAAACTACCTAAAAAAAGACAAACATTACTATTCTCGGCAACAATGCCAAAGGCAATAAGAAAACTTGCTAAAAATATTTTAAGTATACCAAAAGAAATAAGTTTAGCAATTTCTAAACCTGCATCTGGAATCAAACAATATGCATTCCTTGTATATGATAAACATAAAGTAAAACTTATTAAAGAAATCCTATTACAAAAGAAAAGAAAAAAGCAATTAAATCATGTTTTAATTTTTGCATCAAGTATAAAAAGTGTAAAAGAAATTAAAAGAACCCTAAATAAATCTGGATTTATTTCAAGTGATATGCATTCAGGACTAGATCAAAATTCTAGAGAAAACACAATTCGAGATTTTAAAAACAATAAAATCAAAATACTTGTAGCTACAGATATTTTGTCAAGAGGTATTGATATTAAGGGGATTGAATTAGTAATTAATTATGAAGTTCCTAATGATGCGGAAGATTATGTTCATAGAATTGGCAGAACTGCAAGAGCTGATAAGACTGGTGAGGCCATAACATTTATTAATGAAAATCAAATAAAAAGTTTTATGAGTATAGAAAAATTAATTGAAAACGAAGTTGAAAAAATACCTCTACCTAACAATTTTGAAAAAGGCCCAGTTTACTCAATTAAAAAAAAGAAAAAAAATATTTGGAAAAAAAATAGAAATAAAAAAAATTAACGCTTAGAAATATCTATATATTCTCTTTTAGTATGACCTGTATATATTTGCCTAGGTCTGCCAATAGGCTCTTTATTTTCTCGCATCTCTTTCCATTGAGCTATCCATCCAGGTAAACGACCAAGTGCAAACATAACAGTAAACATATCTGTTGGAATACC
>CAZJXE010000091.1:0-4475 GCA_964549835.1 uncultured Weeksellaceae bacterium | reverse complement strand
TTGCTGTACGCTGGTTTTCAAGACCAGTGCATTCGACCACTCTGCCATCTCTCCAAAAGTGGTGTGCAAAAATATAAATATTTTCAATCCATAAAAACTTTATAAGCCTTAATTATACCCTGGTTATTTCAATTTCTTAATTTAGCATTATATGATATCAAAACTGATAAATATTATTGGATATTCATTTTTTTGGTTTATATCTTTAATTCCCCTTTCTCTTTATAATCTACTCTCCTATCTAATAAATTTTATATTTTTTTATAGAAAAAAGATTGTTTTAAATAATATTAAGCTTGCATTTCCAAACAAATCTAATCTTGAAATAAAAAATATTTACAAGGGATTTAAATTATTTTTTATTAATCTTATATGGGAGATAATCAAGATGTTCTCATCTAATATTAGTTTTTATAAAAAAAGAATTAACATTCAGAATATCAATTTAATTAATGATTATTATAAAAAAAATCAATCAGTAATTATTATTGGTGGCCATTATAATAATTGGGAATGGGCAGGCCCTATTCTTTCAGAAATAGGAAAACATCATTTTGTTAGTGTCTATAAAGCTCTATCTAATACCTTCTTTAATAAACTAATGATTAAAATACGTTCAAGATATAATATTGATGTTGTTGAGATGAATGATTTAGTTAAATATATTTTTGGTAATGAAAAATGTAAAATGATTGCATTAATATCTGATCAAAATCCTGTACTTGATGAAAAAACAAAATGGCTTTCTTTTTTTAATCATCAAGTACCTGTAATTGATGGCCCAGAAAAGATTGCTAAGAAATTTAATTATCCAGTCTTATTCTGTGATATTCAAAAAGTAAGTAATGGATATTATAATATCTCATTTGAAACCTTAGAAGATAATCCAAAAGATAGTAAAGAAGGAGATATAACAAAAAAGTTTTTTAAACGTTTAGAAAAGCAAATAAATGATGATCCAAATAATTATCTTTGGTCGCACAATAGATGGAAACACAAAAAATAAATACTGCTGTTGTTATTCTTAATTGGAATGGAATAAAGTGGATTCAAAAATTCCTTCCTACAATAATTGAAAAAAGTAATGAGGCAAACATATATATTGCTGATAATGCTTCTAGTGATGAATCAGTAGACTTTGTAAATAATAATTATCCATCAGTTAAGATTATTCAAAACTCTTCAAATGAAGGATATGCTAAAGGATATAATGATGCACTTAAAAAATTAGATGAAAACTATTATATTCTAATTAATTCAGATATAGAGGTTACAGATAATTGGATTAATCCAATTATTAATTTAATGGAGCAAGATACTTCTATTGCTGCCTGTCAACCAAAAATATTAGATTATACAAATCGAGATAATTTTGAATATGCAGGTGCTTCTGGAGGATACATTGATAATCTAGGCTATCCTTATTGTAGAGGAAGAATATTTTCAGATCTAGAAAAAGATGTAAATCAATATGATGATATTAAAGAGGTTTTTTGGGCTTCTGGTGCATGTTTATTTATTCGTGCAGAATCTTTTAAAGATATTAATGGATTTGATAATGATTTTTTTGCACACCAAGAGGAAATAGATTTATGCTGGAGATTAAAAAACAATGGTTTTAAGGTAATGGTTAATCCAAAATCAACTGTATTTCATGTTGGCGGAGGAACATTAAAGAGCGCTTCACCATTTAAAACATATTTAAATTTTAGAAATAATTTATTTATGTTATTTAAAAACCTACCTTTTTTAAAATTATTAGTAACACTCTTACTTAGATTACCCTTAGATGGAATTGCTGCTTTAACATTCATTAAAAAAGAAAAGGGAATTCTTCATGTTTTATCAGTTCTAAGAGCACATCTTGTTTTTTATGTATCAATACCCCTATTATTTATAAAAAGGGTAAGAATTAATCAAAAAAACAATCTAGTAGGAAAATCAAACTTTAGTATTTTATACAAATACTATATTATGGGGATTAAGAAATTCTCAGAACTATAAAGATTCTAGCGCTAACTTATAGGAATCTAATCCAAAGCCACAAATTACACCTTTACAATTTTTAGATAATAATGATTTAGTTCTAAATTCTTCTCTAGAATAAATGTTAGATATATGTACTTCAATCACAGGGGTTTCAATAGAAGATATTGCATCAGAAATAGATACTGAAGTGTGTGAGTATCCACCAGCATTTAATAGAATATAATCATAAGAAAAGCCAACTTCTTGTAATTTATCTATCAATTCTCCTTCAATATTTGATTGAAAGTATGATAGTTTAATATCTGAGTAATTTTCTTTTAATGAACTGAAATACTCTTCAAATGAAATATTACCATAAATAGCAACATCTCTTTTGCCTAATAAATTTAAATTTGGTCCATTAATTATTATTACTTTCATAAAACAAATTTATAAAAATGAGTTGGGAGAGTTCAATAAAGGAATTTAAATATTATTTAAAAGTAGAGCGTTCACTTGCAGATAATTCTATACAATCATATTTAAGAGATATTAATAAGCTAGCGAATTATTGTAGAGATATTAAAAAGAATGAAAAATCGGTTGCTACCCAAGATATTAGAAATTTTATTTCTCATTTAGTTTCAGAAAAAATATCACCAAGATCCCAGGCTAGAATAATTTCTGGTATAAAAGCTTTTTATAAATATTTAATACTAGAAGATTATATTACAGATGATCCTACTCTATTAATTGAAAACCCGAAAATTGGTTTAAAACTACCTGAAGTTTTAAGTGTTGAAGAGATTGAATTAATAATTTCATCTATTGATTTAAGTAAAAAGCAAGGTCAAAGGAATAAGGCAATTATTGAAACACTATATAGTTGTGGATTAAGAGTAACTGAATTAATAAATTTAAAAATTAGTAATATAAATTTTAAAGAGGAATATATAAAAGTAATAGGAAAAGGAAATAAAGAAAGATTAACCCCTATTGGTTCTAATGCACTAAAATATATTCAGATTTATGTCAATGAGGTTAGAATACATCAAAAGATAAGTAAAGGAAATGAAGATATTGTATTTCTCAATAATAGAGGGAGTAAGTTATCTAGGGTAATGATTTTTACCCTAATTAAAAATATTCTTAAAAAGATTGGTATTAAGAAAAAAGTAAGTCCTCATACATTTCGACATTCATTTGCCACACATTTAATAGAAGGTGGTGCAGATCTTAGAGCTGTTCAGGAAATGTTAGGTCATGAAAGCATAACAACCACAGAGATATATACACATTTAGATAAAGATTATCTTAGAAGTAATATTATGCAATTTCATCCTAGATCATAATGCATTTAAAAAGTAATATTAATAAAATGTATCTTCTTAAAGCAGTAAAATGGTTTATGATTATTATGCCAATTATTGTCCTTTTCTTTGAAGAACACGGATTGTCACTAACTCAGATAATGATACTTCAAGCAACTTATTCATTTACAGTTGCATTATTTGAAATTCCATCTGGTTTCTTTGCTGATATATATGGGAGGAGATTGTCCTTATTTTATGGTTCTATTTTTATTTTTATTGGTTATTTGATATTTTCATTTTTTTCAGGATTTAATGAATTTTTTATTGCAGAAATCTTTCTAGGTATTGGAGGGAGTTTAGTATCAGGTGCTGATAGTGCTATCATTTATGATACATTATTAGAACTTAAGGAAGATGAAGATTATACTAAAATAGAAGGAAGAAATTATGGAATTGGGAATGTTTCTGAAGGGATTGCTGGTGTCTTAGGTGGTTTTCTAGCCTTAACATCTCTGGATTTACCAGTTTATATTCAGACATTTGTTATGTTTTTCAGTATTCCTATTTCTTATTCTCTTATTGAACCCAAAAGCTCATATAAACTAGCTAAAAGTTTAAATTCTATATTGCTTATAGTTAAAGAAACATTTCTTTATAATAACAAATTAAAATGGTACATAATTTATTCGTCAGCTATGGGAGTTGGAACTTTATCTATTGCTTGGTTTGTTCAGCCATTTCTTATTGAATTACAGACCCCTCTTGTTTATTACGGTATTATTTGGGCATCTCTCAATATTATAGCTGGAATAACATCCTATTATTCTTACTTATTTAATAACAATAACTTACTGATTTACATTAGTTTATTAATGATTATATCTTTTATTTGTTTAGGTTTAAATATAACTATTTATGGTTTAATATTTATCGTCCTTATCTATATAATTAGAGGTGTAATAACTCCAAATCTTAGGAATTTAATTAATGTAAATTCTACATCTGAAAGAAGAGCTACTGTTTTGTCATTAAGAAGCTTTATGATAAGAATATCTTTTGCAATTATTGCTCCTATACTTGGTTATATAACTGATAGTTATAATATTTCATATGTATTTTATGTTCTTGCAATTATTGTTGGCTTAACTAGTCTTTTAGCTGTATATAAATTAAAAATCAATAATTAATTATCTA
>CAZJXE010000090.1:0-4481 GCA_964549835.1 uncultured Weeksellaceae bacterium | reverse complement strand
ATCAAGCAAATGATATTCTAAAATTTAATATTACAGATATTATGTTTGGAGAAGATAATGAGGCTCTAATGCAGACAAAAGTTACTCAACCAGCTGTATTTATTCATTCTGTTATCTTATCAAAAATTATTAGAAAGAAATTACAGCCTGACTTTGTAGCAGGGCATTCATTAGGAGAATTTTCTGCGCTGGTTGCTTCTGGATATATTAATTTTTCAGATGGCTTGAAGCTAGTTCAAAGAAGAGCAAATGCTATGCAAAAATCATGTGAAGATAACCCGTCTACTATGGCAGCAATTTTAGGACTAGAAAATGATATCGTTGAGAAAATATGCAATGAAATTAGTGAGATTGTAGTACCTGCAAACTATAATTGTCCTGGACAATTAGTTATTTCTGGAAGTTTTGAAGGTATTGATTTAGCATGTAAAAAGCTTACTGAAGCAGGTGCAAGAAGAGCTTTAAAATTGCAAGTCGGAGGAGCTTTTCATTCTCCATTAATGGAATCAGCTCAAAAAGAATTGGAGGAAGCTATAAATGAAACAATAATAATGGAAGGTGACTGTCCTATTTTTCAAAATTTTACTGCGCAGTCTACAACTGACAAAGATCAAATTAAAAAAAATCTAATTAATCAATTAACTGGACCAGTAAGATGGACTCAAATAATGCAGAATATGATTAACTCTAATCTTTCTGAGGTCATAGAAGTTGGACCTGGAAAAGTTCTCCAGGGTCTATTTAAAAAAATAGATAGAGAATTACCAACACAAAGCGCTTCTTTATAATTTACTATTTAATAAAACGCCACTTTCTACTAAATCATGCCATGATTTAGTGGTCATACATTTTGGATATAGCCTTGCATGATTTAAATTATGGCAATCTGTACCAATAAAAGATATAAACTTATTTTTAATTAATAGCTCAGCATTACTTTTAACTTGCTTAGAATAATAACCTATAAGTGACAAAAGGTTTAATTGAAATAAAACACCTCTATTAATCAAAGATTCATAATCTTTTAAATCAAAATATTGATACCTTGCTGGATGAGCTAAAACAATAATATATCCTTCTAATTGCAATTTAAATATTATATCAAACATATTTCGTGGGGATTCTAAAAATGAAAATTCAATTAAAATATATTTTTCTCCAAAGGTCATAAACTTTTCATTTCCAATTCTTTGTTCAAAATCATAGTCAACATAATATTCAGCTGCTGCACTTATATCAATTTCAATATTATCTTTTGTCAATCTTTTTTTAAGAATTTCTAATCCTGAATTAATAGTTTCAGGTGTATTCTTATATAGATCACTCATGATATGAGGAGTTGTAATTATCTTACTAAAACCCTGATTTTTTAAATCTTTTATTATTGAAATACTATCATCCAAATCTTTTGCCCCATCATCTATTGCAGGAATCAAATGGGAGTGAATATCAACTCGAACAACTGAAAAATCAATCGGCTGTAAAATTGGAGAACTTTTCTTAAACCACCCTAGCATTTAATAAAATCATTTTAAAACAAATATATGCAATTAAAAGATGATATTTCACGTTTATTATTGGATGAAAATGTATTTTAGCATTATATCAAAACAAATAATGGCAAGAGTATTTATATTTTTTTTTCTAATTATATCAAATTCAATCTTTGGTCAAAAAAAAGCATTTAATGGTTTTCTAATAGATTATTCTTATCAGTTTCCATTAGGGAAACTCGCAGAAACATTTTCAAATAATTCAGCTATTGGCATTAATCTAATTAATAAAAAAGAAAATAATTTTTTTTACGGCTTAAAAGCAGCTTATATTTTTGGAGGGAATATCAAAGACAATACAATTTTTGACAATATAAATACTGAAAATGGTTTTGTTATTGATGGAAATGGGACTTTTGCAAATATAATTTTGCTTCAAGAAGGTTTCTCCACGAATATTTTCGGTGGATATGCAATACATTTAAATGAATCTAATCCTTCTGGAGTTTATTTTTCAGCTGGTATTGGTTTTCTTCAACATAGAATTAGAATTGATACAAAAAATCAATATATACCTCATCTAAACTCAGATTATAAAAAAGGATACGATCAATTAACAAATGGAATAAACACAAATTTTGTTATTGACTATGTATATTTTGAAAATAAAAAAAGATTAAAAGTCTATTCTGGAATTGATTACTCACTAGCATTTACAAAAAATCGAAGAGCATACAATCTTTCAGAAATGAGTTTAAATGAAAATAAGCTAAGGCTAGACCAGCTTCTTGGAATACATTTTGGTATTATTATACCAATTAATAGAAAAAACAATGAAGAATTTCACTATTTCTAAATGTTGACATTATATAATTTAATCATACATATAATTTTAATTGCTATTAAGATTCATTCATTTATAAATAAAAAATCAAGAGAATGGTTTAATGGAAGAAAAAATATTTTTGCCGTAATAGAAAGTAAAACCTTTTCAGATAATCTTGCCTGGTTTCATTGCGCTTCTCTAGGGGAGTATGAACAAGCAAAAGAGTTAATTGTAAATTTCAAAAAACAATTTAAGGAATATGAGATTCTCATAACCTTTTTTTCACCTTCGGGATTTAATAATTTTATAAACAATAAAAATATTGATTGGGTTTTTTATTTACCTATTGACACAAAATCAAATGCTCAAAAGTTTATTGAAATTGTAAAACCAAAAATTGTTTTCTTTATAAAATCAGAGTTTTGGTATAATTACATGAACATTCTTCACCAAAAGCAAATTCCATTATTTCATGTTTCTTGTAATTTTAGAAATATGGATTTTGCGATAAACAACTCATTATCTAAAAGAATTTTAGCAAAGTCTTCTCATTTTTTCGTTCAAAATTTGAAATCTAAAGAATTACTAAATAACATCAATATAGATAATGTAACCATTACAGGAGATTCAAGATTTGACTCTATAAAATCTAATATTGAACTAAATAAAGAATATGATACTATTAAAAAATACTGTCAAATAAAACCAACAATTATTTTTGCAAGTATATGGCCAGAGGATGAACATATTTACATAAATTTTATAAATCAGAATACCAATTATAACTATGTAATAGTTCCACATGAACTAAATTATTGCAAGGCTATTTCAAGCAAATTAAATAGTGTATTATATTCTAATTTTGATGAAAAAAACTTTGACAAAATATTGCTTATAGATAAAATAGGAATACTTAAAGATATATATAAGTACTGTGAAATTGCATATATAGGGGGGGGATTTGGCAAAGGCATTCATAATTTAATTGAAGCTACGGCAAATAACATTCCTGTAATTTTTGGGCCTAATCATAATAAATTTAAAGAAGCGAAAGAACTAATAAAAATTAATGCTGGTAAGTCAATTAAAAATTATATTGAATTTGTCAATTGTATTAAAAACATAAAAAAAGACTTTGACCCCTCTACTACCAAAGAATATTTTAATAAAAATTCTGGAGCTTCAAAAAAGATAATTGATTTCCTAAAAAAAAATAAATCAGAGCTTTTTACCTCTTAAAGTTTCTTGTATTTTTTTTATTCTATTCAATCGCAATTGAGTTTTAAGCGAAAGCTTATCACCTTCGTTTTTTATTGCTCTTGTTACCCTTTTTTGTAGCTGATGCATTTTATGAATCAAAGTTCCTCTATTTGCCATAAATATATTTTAAGTGAAAGAAATTTTAAATATTTTATACATATATATATAAAATACTGTAATTGTAAAAACAAACATATAAGAGTCAAAAAACATCAAAATAAGCATAAAAAGAGGTAGTAAAAGCACTTCCCAATTATGATTATTTTTATGTAACAACTCTCTTATTTGATAATAAAAAATAGATAAAAAAGTTATTAAACCTAGTAAACCCAACTCAAATAAAATATATAAATAATTATTATGTGGGGTTTTATGTTTTTTTAAGTCATATGATGAATTAGCTTGCTGTTTAAAAAAATCACTAAATGATCCGGTACCATATCCAAAAATAGGTTTTTTAAAAACCATTTCTGTTGTAGATTCTGCAAACACATAGCGAATATCTTTTTCTTTATTTTTTTTGTTTTTCTTTTTGCCATCATGCTTAACAATATGCGTTAAATGATCAACTCTATGCTTAAATATTGGAGAATTTGAATAGGAAAAATAATTGACAATTAATAAAAAAACAAAAATAGAAACCGAATATTTTATATGATTTTTTAAGTAATAAAATGCAAATAATAAAAAGAAAAAATTAAATGTTAACTGACCAGCCCTTCCAGCTTCAGTGAAAATGCTAAGTGTGTATATGAGAATCAAAAGCAAATAAATTAAAGAAAATTTGTGCTTTGATTTAACGTACAAAACAAAGCATAAAAGTGATGAAAATGACAATAGAATGTTGTGATAATTATACTTTAAAAATGCAGAAATTGATGCTGTAGAAAAAAGAGGTTGGA
>CAZJXE010000089.1:0-4547 GCA_964549835.1 uncultured Weeksellaceae bacterium | reverse complement strand
TTTTGTTTAGTGTTTTGTTAATATGTTTTGTTGTTAAGGGTCCTTGAGAAATCGGGGGCCCTTTTTTATTTAAATAGGCGGCTTTTTCCTCTTTTGCCCCTCTTTTTGTTGCCTAGTCTTCTACCGTCTTTTAAAACAACTATTTCATATTTAGAGCTTTTTTTTGCTTTTTTAGTTTTCTTGGCATCTTCAAATGTTGTACACTTTAAAGCCTCAACACCATTAAATGTTTTTTTCGATCTACAAGATGTAAGCAAAAAAACAGTAATTACAAAAAAAAGTATATGTTTTGAAAATACATGCATTATTCAACAAAATTAAAATTATTTTAGCACAATTCTATTATGAAAAAAAAGCGTGTTCTTAACAAAAAGTATTTAAAAAACTCTATTCTACAAGTTTTTAAGGAGCAACCATCCAGAAAATTTAACTACAAACAAGTATCTAAACTTCTTAGGTTAAAAAAAGTTGGGGAAAAAGTTCTTGTTTATGAGGCTCTTAACGAGCTCACGAAAAATGGTTTATTAAAAGAGCCAAAAACAGGTTCTTTTATTTTGACTAATAAAAATAGCGCTGAAAAAGGACGGGTTATTATTAACAATAGGTCTGGTGTGGTTGTTGAGCTAAGTGATGGGCAAGAAGTGTTTGTTGACAAAAAAGACAGTTTCTTTTCTTTAACTGGAGATCTTGTAGAGGTTGTTCCTCTAAAAACAAAAAAGAGTTCTGAAAGAGGGTTTATTACACATGTTGCTGAAAGAAAACGATCTTCTTTTGTTGGAAAAGTTCAAAACAATAATGGGGTTTCTTTTTTTATTCCAGACGACTATAAAATCTATTTTGATATTTATTTAACTAATAAAAAGGGGGTAAAAGAAGCTAAAGGCAAAAAAGTTCACGTTACTGTTACTGATTGGAATACGGAAAACAAAAATCCTTCTGGTAAAATAATTGAAACGCTAGGTGATATTCAAAGTTACGAAACAGAAGTTTCGGCAATTTTAATTGACAAAGGTTTTGACTATAGGTTTAAGGCAGAGCTAGAACAAAAAGCAAACAGTTTTTCTTCTAAAATTTCTAAAAAAGATCTTTTAAAGCGTTTAGATTTAAGAACAACAACAACTTTTACAATAGACCCTGAAGACGCAAAAGATTTTGATGACGCTCTATCTATTAAACAATTAAAAAATAAAAACTGGGAAGTTGGAGTTC
This sequence comes from uncultured Weeksellaceae bacterium, assembly GCA_964549835.1. GTDB lineage: Bacteria > Bacteroidota > Bacteroidia > Flavobacteriales > BACL11. The sequence continues at coordinate 3,338 of CAZJXE010000089.1, read as the reverse complement.
ATATAGCCGATGTTAGTCACTATGTTCAAAGTGGAGACATTGTAGACAGAGAAGCTTTTAACAGAGGAACATCTGTTTACTTGGTTGATCGAGTAATTCCTATGTTACCAGAAAAATTAAGCAATGATTTGTGTTCCTTAAGACCTAATGTTGATAGGCTCTGTTTTTCTGTTGTTTTTGAAATAAATAATAAGGCAAAAGTCTTAAATTATGAAATAGCTAAGACAATCATTCACTCTAATAAAAGATTTACCTATGAAGAGGCTCAAAACAACATTAATTCTTCTTCTGGAGAATTATTCCACGAATTAATAACTCTTAACTCTATTGCAAAAATTTTAAGAGATAGACGAAAAGAAAAAGGTTCAATTAATTTTGAAAAAGAAGAAACTCGCTTTAATCTAGATGACAAAAAAGAACCTATCGGTGTTTATGTTAAGCAGTCTTTGGACACAAATAAATTAATTGAAGAATTTATGCTTCTTGCAAATAAAACTGTTTCTGAGCATCTGAATAAAAGAGTTAGTAATAAATCATTTGTGTATAGGGTTCATGATCAACCGGACAAAGAGAGAATTGAAGATTTAAAAAAGATTGTTAAAAAGTATAAATATAATATTCAAAATGACAACCCTAAGGTTTTGTCAAAATCTTTAAACCTTTTGCTTGAAAAAATAAATGATCAGCCCGAAAAAAACTTAATTGAAACTCTTGTTTTAAGATCTATGGCAAAAGCTAAGTACTCTACAAAAAACATAGGGCATTATGGGCTGGCCTTTCCTTTTTACTCACATTTTACATCTCCCATAAGGAGATATCCTGATTTAGTTGTACATCGTTTAATTGAAAACTATATTAATAAAACTAAAACAGTCCTGGATTTAGATTTAGATTACGTTTGTAAACATTGTTCTGAAAAAGAGAAACAAGCAGCAATAGCTGAAAGAGAGTCTATAAAATTTATGCAAATAAAGTATTTAAGCAATAAAGTTGGTGATGTTTTTTCAGGAGTTATTTCAGGCGTTACAGACTGGGGAGTTTATGTAGAACTAGAAAAAAATAAATGTGAAGGTTTAATAAAAATAAAAAACCTTTCTGATAGTTTTCTAATATTTGATAAAAAAACACATACTCTTACAAACAGTGATTCAAGTATAGTATATCAACTTGGACAAAAAATAGATATAAGAGTTGTCGAAGTAGATTTAGAAAAAAAACTTATTGATTTTTCTCTTGCTTAACTTTATTCTACTACAAAATTTCTCGTTTCTGAAAAGCTTAATCCTTTAAACTGAATCATATAAATACCCTTAGTTAACTTAGATATATCTATAGTGTTTTTAGATTCTAAGCTTAAAACAACTTTACCTTCAATATTTATAATATTTATATTCTCTGTTTTTTCAGGTAAATTATTTACATATAATTTATCAGTAGTAGGATTTGGATAAACAACTAAATCGTCTGGTCCGTCTAAATAAATAGCTTCTGTAGCACCAGAACAACTACTTGACAGTCCTTGCATTTCTGCGGTTGCAATAGTTGATGATGAAGCGTTGTCAATCATTCCTGACTGATCCATTAGCATTCCAACAATATGTATTTTATTTAAATCCCAACTTGGATCTAATATAAATTCAAAGCATACTGTCTCTGTATCACCAACGCCATAGAAATTTGATGGTAAAGGATCTCCTAAAAATGATGGACTAATTGCTCGGGCAACATGTCTATAAACCATCATATAATCTGGCACATTAGATGGTTTTGCATTCCAATCTGTACCATCTACATCAATTAATGAAGATCCACCACTATAATAATTTGCTTGATAATATTGAGGTCCGCTTCCCGTTACACTATCCTCAACTAATGTACATGCAACTCTATGAGGTCCATTTATAGCTTGCTGAAAATTTATATCGAGAGATACTTTTAATATATTTCCATCTAATTGTGCTCCATTATCTAATATAGCTGAAGGAGGAATAATAATTCTTTGTAAGAAATCTCCAGCAAACGCTGATGGATCAATTACACTACCTCTATCAACTAGACCACTTGGATAACCACTAATATATCCAGCTATTCCATTGTCATATGTTGCATCAACCATTGGGTCTCCGTTATGAACTGCTATACCCTGCCAAAAACCTTCATAATCATGATCCATCCAATTTAATGCTACTGATCCTCTTGGACACCATCCACACCATGTTCCAGTGGCTTCTTCACCAACAACTAATTTTCCTGTAGCTGGAACTACAACATTTAGATTTGTCAATAAAGTATCGTCAGATGTACTTTGAGTTTGACCTCCATTAACATTATGTACATAAGCAAGCGCTGTAGTTGCAGATGTTAATGTTATAGTATTGGCAAAGTCAACAGTATAGGTTGACATTGATGTAAGATTTAAACCAGAAATATTTTCTGTTATTTGAGTACCACTATAATCAAAAGTTACGTCAAAAGAATTAATATCATTTAAACCAAAGTTTCTTATTTCTACAGATGGATTTCTGTCTTGACCTGCTAATCCTGATAAAGCCGGTACATTTAAAACTTGAGCATTTAAAGGATCAAGCTGTGGTGCAGTATAATCAATACAAATATCATCTACATAAAACTCTTGTCCAGCTGTTGGATAATAATCAACAGATGCAATTTGATTTACTAATGTTGAAAATGATCCTTGAGATACACCATCATGAAAAACTTCCCAATTATTATTATTTAGATCAATAACTATTTTTTGCTCAAACCATTGATTTGTTGGATATGTTGACATTAAATAAGATTGAGCGCTTCCAGAAGATGCATAATTAACACCTCCCATAGCATCAAATGTTACATCTAAAGCCCATGTAACTCCGGGCATGTTTTCAGCTTGAAAATTAAAGTATGCACCAGTTGTAATATATAAATTATGAGTTAAAGTACATACACCAGCTATATAAGGAGTTGGATATCCAGTATTACTTAATGGTAAGACAACATCTTCAGGTCCTGCTGCTGCTGGATTTAAATTAAAACCTAAAGAAAAGTCTCCACTATTAGCATATAAATTAGTTATATATGCTTCATCAGTAAATGGAGCAGTTAAACCACTCATTAATTCACCCCAACTATTCCAATTTGGAGATGTTTGACAAACAGGATCACCATTACTAAAAGACTCAAAGTCCTCACAAAAATTACCTGATTGAGAATAAAGGCTCAAACAAAAAATAAATGACAGGCAAAGAAGTAAAATTTTTTTCATAATTATATATTTAATTTAGAATGTGAAAATACAATTTTTTTTGTTTTTAAAATAATCCATTTTTAAAACTATA
>CAZJXE010000088.1:0-4564 GCA_964549835.1 uncultured Weeksellaceae bacterium | reverse complement strand
TACTTGAGGATTCTTTCCGTGTCAAAAAATATTTTAGGATTTAAAATTGAAAATAATGAACCTATAAAAACTAAAAAAATTAAAATGTATAGAACATATTTGTATTTCCAAATAAATTCTAGCATTCTAGATTATAATTTTATTGAAGACATCCCTCCGTCAACTCCAAGAACCTGCCCAGTTATCCATTTTGACTTTTTGGATAATAAAAACTCAATAGATGATGATATATCAGTAGACTCACCAGTTTTTTTAAGTGGGTGTCTTTCATTCATCATGTCTTTTTGTTTATCATTTCTAAAAAATCTCTTAGCAAGTTTAGTATCAACTAGAGATGGGGCAACACAATTTACTCTAACCTTTGGCGACCATTCTGCGGCTAAACTTCTACATAGTGCTTCAACAGAGGATTTACACATAGATATTGAAGCATGAAATGGCATGCCTAACTTTGCAGCAACTGTACTAATAAAAACTAATGATGAACTATCCGAAAGTTTAGATTCGTAAAACTTTAAAATTTTAATTAGTCCAAGCACATTAATATTATAATCATTTTCAAATGTTTCTAAAGATAGCTGCTTAAATGGTTTTAAAACAATTGTTCCAGGAAAATAAACAAGACCATCGATGTGATCTAAATCAATATATGTATTTGGATCTTGAATATTAAAATTTTCCACATCAGAATAATTATTATCTGAACTTAATCTTATAAAATCATACTGGTTTTTATATTTATCATAAAGGTCACATGCAATATCACTACTTGCACCAATTAAAAGAATTTTCATATGTATTGTATTTTTTCAACAAATATAACTATTTTTGAAAAAGATTATATTTTTTTAATTATATTATTTATTTATATAAAATATGATAAATTTGTACAAAATTCATTGCAATGAGTAAATATCCAGATAATGTTGTTTTTAATTATGAAGAAAAAAAATTTGATGCTAACACAAAAGAGTATCCTACAAGCTCTTCATCTCCAAACTTTTCAGTTGAAGTAATAGATAAGTCATTACCTCATGAATGTAAAAATCATTTTGAAACTCAACTCAAAGAATTACAAGACAAATATCAAAAGATCAAAAGAGAATATGAATGGACCGAATTAATTTATAAATCTGATTATAGATTCAAACCAGATGTTGGCTCAACATATCATCTATATAAAAAAGATGGAGAAACTAATTTTTTAAGTTTAGTGGAGCCTGAAAGTTGGAAAAAGGTTCACTTAGGAAGTTTTAAACTTCTATCTTTTGGTAAATGGGTAAAAGTCTAAACACTCCAATTTTCAACAATATTTTCTTCAGCATTTGCAACCATTTTTGTGGTTTCAAATAATGAAATGAAATGATTGTCATCTCTGTTAAGAAATATATAAGGAGCCATAATAAAAAGTAACCAAATATCTTTACTTACTTTGTTTTCGATTATCTCTTGCGTGATGTCATTAATCTTTGTTTCAAGTAGATTGCTAACAAAGTTTTCGTGCTCGGATTCATTACTTTTAACTGACCAAATGAATCCAATTCTTTCTAGAGAAGGGAACATAATATTTAGGTAGAATTCATAAAGACCAAATTTTGTAAAACCTAAATATATTGTACTATCAAAAAGATCTCTGTCATAGTTAAGAGCAGAACGTAATATTCTAGCAATAAAAATTTGATGATTAGTATTGTTTTTATCCTTAAACTTGTCATCAACTAACTTCTTAATATCTTCGTGGGATTTCTTTGAAATACTAGATATTTTTATTTTTTCACTCAAAAGCGCTTTTGTATTGATAGCACAAATTAGATCTTCTTTAGTGTACAGCCTAATATTTGTCTTAGTTCTTTCAGCAACAAGAAAATTATATCTTTCCTCCCAAGATCTTAAGGTAATCTTATTTGTTTCGCTGATCTTTGATAATTGACTAATATTATAGTTCATGATAGATTTTTTTCAAATATCTAAAAAAAATATAACATTTTACAAAAAAAGTTAACTTTTTTTATATTATTTAATATTTTTGTATAGTAAAATTATTAAAAAATTATACAAAATTGTCAGTAAAAATTATCAAATACAAAAGCAATATATATTCGCTTAAAGTAAAACAAAAAATTAGCCAACCTATTGAAGAAGTTTGGAGTTTCTTTGCAACGCCAAAAAATCTTAATGAATTAACTCCAAAAAACATGAATTTCAATATCATATCTGGTAGATCTGATGATTTTTTTCCCGGCAAAATCATAAGTTACAGTGTAAACCCTTTTAAGTTTTGGAATATTAAATGGGTTACTGAAATAACTCACATAAATAAAAACAAATTGTTTATTGATGAACAAAGATTTGGCCCTTATTTAATGTGGCATCATGAGCATCACTTCATCAAAAATGAGGATGGCTCAACTACAATCTATGATAAGGTTATCTATAAAATACCATTTGGGATAATCGGAAAAATAGCACACAAATTATTTATTAAAAAACGATTAACCGAAATATTTAATTTTAGAAAAAAAAGAATTAATCAACTTTTTACAGATTATTTGTAATGAGCAAAACAAAAATCATGATAATTACACTAATACTTTTAATTAGCAACTTTCTCTATGGCCAGAATAATAACCAACATTATAAAACTATCAAAAAAATTAATAATATTGAGATTCGAGAATATAACGAGTCAATGAATATTAGCTACTATGATTCAAAATCAGAAAATTATTTTAGGTATTTAGCAAACTATATTTTTGGCGGAAATGTTCAGAACGAAAAAATTAGCATGACATCTCCTGTAACAATGAGGCAATACGGAAATGGAGAAATGATATTTAGATTACCGAACAAATTTTTAAATGAAAAAGCACCAGATCCACAAAATAAAAAGATAAAAATTTTTAAATTAGAGCCAAAGATAAAGGCAGCTATTAGATATTCTGGATATACTAATTCTAAAATTGAAAAACGCAAAACAGAGGAGCTTCTACAAGTACTAATGAACAACAAAATAGAACACAAAAATGATATTGAAGTTGATGTTTTCAACTCTCCTTTTCAGTTTATAAATAGAAGAAATGAAATTACTGTTACTATTAGCTCTGACATTTAACATGCAAGCTGAAGAAATTGATCAGAACAAAGAAAAATCAATCGTTCTAGGTGGCGGTTGCTTTTGGTGTGTAGAAGCTGTTTTTGATGGTGTTAAAGGTGTTAAGAATGTTGTAAGTGGATACTCTGGCGGCCAAATAAAGAACCCATCATATAAAGAAGTAAGCAGATCAAAAACAAATCATGCAGAAGTATGTAAAATATCTTATGATGACAATACTATAACACTTGAAAATATATTAGAAATTTTCTTTCTATCTCATGACCCTACTACATTAAACAGACAAGGCAACGATATTGGAAAACATTATAGATCAATTATACTTTATAAGAATGATGAAGAGAAAAAGAAAATTGTTGACTTTACCAAAAAAATGAATGAAGATTTTTTTAATAATAAAATAGTTACCGAGATTAAACAGTTTGAAACTTTCTATACAGCTGAAGGATATCATCAGGATTATTATAAGCTTAATGAGTCGCAACCATATTGTAAATTTGTAATTTCCCCAAAAGTAAATAAAGCAAGAAAGCAGCTTTCAAAATATTATTAATATGCCAGAGGGGCCTGAAGTTAAAATTGTTTCGGATTATTTAAATAAAAAACTAAAACAAAAAAAGATAACTTCATTTTCCTATTGCTCTCAGCCATATAAAATTAAATATGGTAAAGTAATTAAGAGACTAAATAATTTTACTCCTTTAAATTTTAGCAATTTTTTTTGTATTGGAAAAACTAGTTTTTTAAAATTAGATGAAAAGAATTATTTTTCTTTTCACCTTGGCATGACGGGAAAATGGTCTTCTGAAAAAGAAAAACATACTCATTTTAGCATTCAAACATCAGATAAATCAATCATCTACTTTACAGACCCTAGAAGATTTGGAAATATTAAACTAATTAAAAGTCATGATTTAAAAAACAATTATTTTATATACGGGGATTTACTTAACAATGACACTTCAATTAAAGAATACTCAAACTATCTAATTAAAAACTTAAATTCTTCACAAGAGGTATGCAAAATACTGCTTAATCAAAAATACTTTTGTGGAGTTGGAAACTATTTAAAATCTGAAATACTTTATAAATCTAAAATTCACCCGCATAGAAAATGGTGTGATCTAAATGAAAAAGATATATTAAATATTTGCAAGTTTACAAGATCTACTATGATAGCTTCATATAAAAGTGGAGGTGCTGAATTAAGAGATTTTAAAAATCCTAAAAAAGATTCAAAACTTCAATTGCTTGCATACGGCAAAGAAAATGATGGGAAAGGAAGATTAATCATAAATAAAATCACAAAAGATAATAGAAGAACTTTTTGGTGTCCTGAAATACAAAATTAACCTATCAAAAAAAGTAATGCTACAGACATCAATAGCATTAAAATAGCTGGACCGGACTTTTCTAAAGGATCTTTTATTTTTAAATGCATTAATATAGAAC
>CAZJXE010000087.1:0-4570 GCA_964549835.1 uncultured Weeksellaceae bacterium | reverse complement strand
AGCAACTCCTTTATCTTCATCTATAAAATCTGATAGTAGCTGCATAGCATACATTGTTTCTGGTACAAATGGTATAGGAAGCAATAAAGAACGAATGTTTCTTGGAGCTTTAAAAAGATCTGAAGAATGAACATAGCCAACAATCGTATCTATATTATTTTTATAAATTAATATTTTAGATAATTTTGTTTCTATAAATTTCTTCTTTAATTCACTAATGGATGAATTAATATTTAATGCTACAATTTCAGTTCTTGGGATCATACATTCTCTAACTTTTTTAGAAGAAAGCTGAAGTGTATTTTGCAACATTTCAACCTCAGCACTTGTTGAATCTTCTTCATTATTTTTATTGATATGTGTTAAATATTCATCAAGGTCTGTTTTATTGAAAAATTGTTTGTTTTCAGATAATCTCTGACCAAAGAAAATTTGTATTATTAATTTTGATCCGTTTAAAAACATCAAAGCAAAAGGATAAAAAATAATAAAGAAACAACAAATTGGAAATGAAAATATTCTTAAGGTTGTATTTGGATAAATTTTAAAAATTGACTTAGGTAAAAACTCAGCTGTAACAAGTATAATAGTAGTTGAAATTATAGTTTGTAAAAAAAGTAAATTAAAGGCTCCAAGCATAAATTGATCAAGCATAGGAGTTAATATTTTAGTCATAGCTATTCCATATACCACTAAAGAAATATTATTTCCAATTAACATGGTAGTAATAAAATTAGATTCGTTTCTTGAAAAAAATGAAATAATTTTTGAAGAAATTTTTTCACTTCCTTTATCAAGTTCTAGCTGTAACTTATTTGACGAAACAAAAGCAATTTCAATGCCTGAAAAAAAAGCTGAAAATAAAATTGTTATAAAAGCTACTATTAAATCCATAATTAATTATTAGGTGAATTTAAAAACATTTTTCCACTAATTTTTTTTAATGTATAATCAGAAAAATTTGGGTCAGAAATAAACCCTTGAGCATAAATAATTTCATTAGAAGTAGTTATAATAACATCAGAATCCGTGTATATTTTATCTTTATTTTCATCCCAAATTAGTATCTCTGTCTCTAATTTTCTTTCATTATTTTTTAATGTAACTGAATCAGTTGCAGTCATAATATTCTTTTTTTCATCAACAATAGCTGAATTTGCAGTTAAATTAGAAGTTATCTTACCTGAAGTATTATAAAAAATCACTTTAAATCCATCTGTGAAAATCAACTTAGGCTCATCACCTGAGAACCTTTCAATTTTGCTTGAGTTAACTTCTAGCTTAATTTTTCCATCTTCAGTATGAATTAATTTAGAGTTTTTAATAACTTCTAAAGGATAATTCTCATAGTTAAACAAGTTATTTACCATTAAGGGGTCGTTCTTACACGACAAAAAAATCATAAAAAATAAAAAATAAATTAAGCGCATAGCTAATCACTTGTTCTAACAACTGTACTTTTATTTATCCAACACTCAATTTTGTAATCTGAATTTTTCTCAACATTATTAAAAAAACAAACTTCAGTTGAAGGAAAGTACTTTGAATAAGTATTTATACTTTTTTTAGCCCTAGCTTCAACATCAGCATCTCTCTTAGCCAAATTAAACATATCTACTGCAATCCAATAAACAGTTTTTTGTTCAAATTCATTTCCACAAGATTTTGCACCTGCAATATATATATTGCCAAGACTCATATATGCTTCTCCCCATTTATTTTTTAAATCTAAAGCCTTATATGCAGCTTGCCTTGCTTGCGAGAAAGAACCCGAATTTCGGTATGCATCAGCAAGACCCAAATAATATTTTGCTTTTGTTTCGATATCGTCTTCTAAGTCTAAAGCTTCTTTAAAATAATTAATTGCCTGATTGAACTCATTTCTAGAAATACTCATCTTACCCATTTTACTTGCTGCCAGTGCTGATGGTTCAAGTTCATAAAGTTTAGAAGAAACCTCAAAGAACAAATTATTTTCAGTACACTCTTTTTTATCCATCACTTTTAAAATTCTTTTGAGTAACTTAATATCGTTTGGAGATTTTGCAAACTTTTGAGTGAAAATATTTAATAATGCGTCACAATCAGCATAAGGAGTAAATAATGACTCAACATTTAATGATGTCTGATTATAAAACTTAGTCTTTTTAGGATTGTTTTCTAAATTAAAATCTATTGCTTCAGAAAGTTCAGCATATAGTTCTAAAATATTCTGTTTTTCAAGTTTACCGTTTTTTTCCATGATTGTAGCAGACTTGAAATAAGAAGAAATAGCTCCAGCAGAACTTTTATTATTTTCTAAATCATATGATTTTTTTAATATCTCATAAGCTTTTTCATAATTATTCTTATCGTACCTTAAAATATCAGATCCTTTTAAGCCTAAAACAAAACCTTCCTTACCAAAATACTGAATTCTCTTATCATAAATTAACATAAGTGTATCAACATAGGCGGCTCTATTTGCTTTGTCTTTTTTCATTTTAGATTTAATAATCACAGGGCCATTTTTATATATATTTCCACTTGATTGCGGGCAATTTAAAAACGTCCATCTCCAAGGGCTCAAAGCATCATCATAGTTTTTTTGCTTATAATATTCTCTATATAGCGAAAGATTGGTAATACATGTGACGCTATCACTACCCCACTTTGTCTGAGCATTTAAATCATTCGCTAAATAAATTGATAATAAAAAAATTAAAATTTTTTTCATGTCTTAATTATATTTTTGTTTAACAAACCAAATACCTTCAAAGGACATACTAAGCCCAATTTTGATATAGTTTTCTTTTAATAAATTATTATTTGTGGTACCTCTTTGACCTAAAACTAATGAAAAATCATATGTAGATTTATTCTTTTTTATAGGAACTCCGATACCAAAACTTAAACTTTTGTCTTCAAGCTGTGAGTTATTTATTTGCAATGGAGTAGTATTAATTGCAAAACCAACTCTATAGTGACATCTTTTGTAAAATTGTGTAACCGATGATTTATCCGGGGTATATTGTAATCCACCAGAAAATCTTTTGCTATTTACCAAAGAATCAGACTCTTCAAATAAACTATAATCATTCCAATTTTGAGTTGAATAATCAAAAATTAGAAGCCATTTTTCCATTGAATACGCAAGACCCAAATTAGTGTACTTTGGTAAAATCATATTTCCCTTTTCTACAGAATTAACGAAAGTGTCCTTCACAATTTCATAAACTCCCGAATATTCAAAGGTTTCTACCAAATCTGTACGTTTGGCCTTGATATCCGTATTGTTAGAAGCATTAATTACAATAGAAATACTTGAATTTTTTTGATCAAGTTCTTTAAAATAAACCGCTCCAAATTCATAAAAAACTCCTTTTAAGTTAATGAGAGAGTTTGATCGAGAGTTAAAAATTGTTTCATCATCAAATTCAAGTTTTTTTCGTCTATTTAAGCCTCCAAAAAGATATGATGCATTAGCTCCAATAGACAAATTTTGATGTAAATTAAATGCTCCGCCAAGATATACTTTACTAATTCCTCCATCGCCTGTATAGAGCATATTTGCATTATAAATTTCATCTCTATTTTCTAAAGTATAACCAATACTACTGTAAGGAATTATTCCAAAACTAGCACCTATTTTTTTGTTTAGAGGAAAGCCAAAAATGATATGGCTTAATGAAACATTATTTACAGTCTGATTTTCTGAATCAGACTGAATATCTGTTATTTCATTGTTAATTCCAGTAGAAAAAAGAAAGGAATTTGGTTCAAAAGCTGAATATGTTGCTGGGCTGTATGGATTAATAATCTTACTATTATTAAAAGCATAGCCTCCTCCTCCTAATGCATTAAAAACGGGAGAGAATTGTGATTTTAAATCTCCTAAGCCAAATCTAGAATATGGTGAGCTAGTTGTTTGTTGGGCAAAAAGAAAATCAGCTAAAAACAAACAAAAAATTATAATATATTTTCTATTTAAAATCTGCATTGTAATCTAAAATTTCATTTAATCCTTTTAATACTAAAAATTGGTCTGCAAATATGCTACTTTTTAATTCTTTTTCAAAGAATGCAGCATCGCCTCCTGTAAATAAAACAATAAAATCATCATTATATTTTTTAAAATCAGAAATTAACATTTTAACTTCGGCAATTATTCCCTGCTGCACTCCAGAGATAATCGAGGTTTCTGTTGTTTTTCCTTTAAAATAACTTTTATTGTTTAAAGACAGTTTTGGTAGTTCGGATGTATAATCACTCAAAGCCTTATAACGCATTTCTAAACCCAATGTTATTCTTCCACCATCATAATTTTTATTTTTATCTATATAATCTGCAGTTAGACATGTTCCAGCATCAAAAACCCAAATGTTTCTGTTTGGATAAAGATAACTTGCTGCAACAACAGCTGAGATTCGATCAGTACCAATATTAGATTGGTAATTTGATTTAATAGGAAGTGGCGTATTTTTATTTATTAAAAAACCACCATATATTTTTATAATTTTCTTATCCTTATTTGAAAGTGCTCTAACAGAAGAAAAGATAGAAGATTTTATTTTTTTTGCTCCACAAAAGT
>CAZJXE010000086.1:0-4581 GCA_964549835.1 uncultured Weeksellaceae bacterium | reverse complement strand
GTTGGAGATTTCTTTGCTGCTTTTTTTTCTAAATTTTCAACAAAAAAATTAGCTTCTTGGCATTTTTTCATAAAATCATAAGCATCTGATTCAGTTTTAAATCTTTTTGCTAACTCAGATTTTATTATATCGTTGTTACTATTTTTCAAAAAAACTGTAATTTTAAAATCGGATGTGGATTTAAAATTTAAAATTTCTTTCTCTCTCTCAACAATTAATCTAACAGCAACTGACTGTACTCTTCCAGCAGATAATCCTTGTTTTACTTTTTTCCAAAGAACAGGAGATACCTCAAATCCAACTAATCTATCAAGTACTCTTCTTGCTTGTTGAGCATTAACCAAATCTTGATTTAAAACTCTTGGATTTTCAACTGCATTAAGAATGGCTCTTTTAGTAATTTCATGAAAAACAATTCTTTTTGTATTACTTGGTTGTAATTTCAAAGCCTCAGTGAGATGCCATGCGATTGCCTCTCCCTCTCTATCCTCATCAGTTGCTAGCCATACTGTTTCAACTTTTTTAACTGCATCTTTAAGCTGATTAACTACCTTTTTTTTGTCTTCTGACACTTCATATTTTGGAATAAATCCATTTTCGATATCAATTGACATACCTCCTTTTTTGGGAAGATCTCTAATATGGCCTATACTTGATTCAACTATAAATTCTTTTCCTAAATATCCTTGGATTATTTTTTTCTTTGCTGGAGATTCTACTATTACCAAATTCTTCGCCATTTCTCAATTTTTTTGCAAAATTAAATAAAGATTTTTGATTTTTACACAAAAATTTTTCTGACAAAAATTTATATTATTATATAATATAGTTTTTAATGTTATGACATATTGTCAGTTTTTTATATTTTTGCAAGCCATAAATCAAAATTATTTTGGAAACTTTAGAAAAGAAAAAAATTGATGAAAGTAAGCAAGGCAACGTGCTTTCAATAAAAAGTTTAAAAGAGGGAACAAAAAAACTTTATATCGAAAGCTATGGCTGTCAAATGAATTTTTCAGATAGCGAAATAGTTGCTTCAATCTTAAATGAGGAAAATTATTGTACTACAAAGGACATTAGTGAGGCTGATTTAGTATTTGTAAATACCTGCTCTATTCGTGAAAAAGCTGAACAAACTGTTAGAAAAAGGTTACAGGTTTATAATTCAATCAAAAAATCAATTAATCCAAAAATGGTAGTTGGAGTTTTAGGCTGTATGGCTGAGAGATTAAAAGAAAAGTTTTTAGAAGAAGAAAAATTAGTTGATATTGTTGTTGGTCCTGATGCATATAGAGACCTTCCAAATCTAATAAAAGAGGTTGAAGACGGCAGAAAAGCTGTAAATGTTTTTTTATCGAAAGAAGAAACATACGCTGATATTAAACCTGTAAGGATGTCTGGTAATGGAGTTACTGCATTTGTTTCTATTACCAGAGGATGTGATAATATGTGTACATTTTGTGTTGTCCCATACACTAGAGGAAGGGAAAGAAGTAGAAATCCCGAGAGTATTATAAATGAATGTAAAGATTTGTTTTCTAATGGGTACAGAGAAGTAACCCTATTAGGTCAGAATGTAGACTCCTATCTTTGGTTTGGAGGAGGACCAAAAAAGAACTTTAAAAATTTATCAAAAGAACAAAAGCATAACTCAAAAAACTTTGCCAATCTGCTAGAAATGGTTGCAAAAGTAAATGAAAAACTAAGAATTCGTTTTTCTACATCAAATCCCCAAGATATGACTGATGATGTGATTGATGTAATGTCAAAATATAAGAATATCTGCAATTATATTCATCTACCTGTTCAATCTGGTAGTAGTAGAATCCTAAAGCTTATGAATCGAGGATATAACAGAGAAGAATATATTTCTCTAATAGATAAAATAAAAAATAAAATCCCTGATTGCGCAATTTCAATGGATATGATAACTGGATTTTGTACTGAAAACGAAAAAGATCATTCTGATACAATTAGTTTAATGAAATATGTTAAATATGACTACGGTTACATGTTTAAATACTCAGAAAGACCAAATACTACAGCTGAAAAAAAGTTTGATGATGACGTAGCTGAAGATATAAAACAAAAAAGATTAGTTGAAATAATTAATTTACAACAATCTCAATCACTAAAAAATAATAAAAAAAGAATTAATAAAACCTTTGAAGTTTTGATTGAAGGAGAATCCAAAAGATCAAATGAGCATTTTTATGGTAGGACGACACACAATTGTGTAGTTGTTTTTGAGAAAGAAAATTATAAAATTGGAGAGTATGTTAATGTTAAAATAAATGATTGCACTGCTGGAACTTTAAAAGGAAAAATTGTATAAAATGGATATAAAACAAAGTAAAAATCGATTTGGCATTATTGGAAATGACATAAAACTAAATCAAGCTATAAATGTTGCTCTTCAAGTTGCCAGCACTGATATTTCTGTTATTATTATTGGTGAAAGTGGAACTGGAAAAGAGACTATACCTCAAATTATTCATCAAAATAGTAAAAGAAAACACAATAATTACATTGCTGTAAATTGCGGTGCTATTCCAGAAGGGACAGTTGACAGCGAATTATTTGGACATGAAAAAGGCTCGTTTACTGGAGCTAATGAAAGTAGAAAAGGATATTTTGAAGCAGCAGATAATGGAACCATTTTTCTTGATGAAATAGCTGAGCTTCCTTTAGCTTCACAAGCAAGACTTTTAAGAGTACTTGAAAATGGGGAATATATAAAAGTCGGGTCTTCTAAAGCTCAAAGAACTAATGTAAGAATACTTGCTGCTACAAATGAAAATATGATTGAACTAGTAAAAAAAGGTAAATTTAGGGAAGATCTTTATTATCGATTGAATACAATAAGTATTCATTTACCTCCTCTAAGAGATAGAGGAGATGATATTATGCTATTGTTCAAAAAATTTGCTGCCGATTTTGCAGAAAAATATAATACCGATCCAATTAAATTAGATAATGAAGCTTCAGAAATCATTTCTAATTTTAACTGGCCAGGAAATATTAGGCAACTTAAAAATTTTGTAGCTCAATTATCAATTATTGAAAAAGAAAGAGAAATTAATGCTAGTTCTATTCAGACTCATCTTCCTGAAAATAAATCAAACGTTCCGATAATATATAATGATCAATCCAAAGAAGATTTATCAGAAAGAGAGATCCTTTATAAAGTTTTATTTGACATGAAAAACGATATAACGGAACTTAAAAAAATAACATATAATTTAATGATTGATTCTCCAGAAAAATCAATTGAAAAAAATAATTTAAAAGTCTTTAGTGAAATTGAAGAAAATCCTAAAGAAATTAAAACCAAAGAAAATACAATTGAAATTCAAGAATCATTATCTTTAATTGATCAAGAAAAAAATCTAATTATTAAAGCATTAAATAAGCATAAAGATAGAAGAAAAGATGCCGCTAAAGAGTTAGGGATTTCTGAAAGAACTTTATACCGTAAACTAAAAGAGTTTGAGCTTTAAAATGAAAAAATTTCTCTATTTATTTTTTATTATGACTACAATTTTATCATGTGGTATATATTCATTTAATGGAGCCTCAATTTCTAGTGAAATAAAAACAATAAATATAAATTATTTTAAAAATACTGCTTCTACAATTCAGCCTACTCTCAGCCAAACTTTAACAGAAAAACTCAAAGATTATTTCACTCAACAAACAAACTTAAAAATTGATGAAAATAATGGAGATTTAATTTTCAATGGAGAAATAATTAAATATGAAATCAAACCAATGGCAATACAGTCAAATGAAATTGCAGGACAAAATCGACTAACTATTTCTGTAAAAGTAGATTTTGAAAATATATTTGATAACCAATATAATTTTTCTCATACATTTTCGAGATATAAAGATTATGAAAGTTCACAAAATCTTTCAGAAATTGAAGAAGTATTAATAGATGGAATTACAAATGAATTAATTGAAGATATATTTAATAAATCTGTTGTAAATTGGTAAATATTATTAAAATTTCTCATCTTTTAGAAAAACCTTATATACTTAAGGAAAATGAAATAAATATAATAATTGAAAGTTTAAATAAATATCCATATTTTCAGACCTTCCATCTTTTATTTTGTAAGGCATTATTTGACTCAAAGAGCATCAAATTTAAAACTCAATTGAAAAAAGCTGCATCTCAGGCAGGAAATAGATCTTTACTTTTTAAAATTTTAAATGACAAAAAATTAATTGTTAATTCCGAAAATAAATTTCAAAAAGAAAATAATGAGTATTCATTTAATGAATGGCTATCAATAATCCAAACTAAAAAAATTAATCGTTCAAACAACAAAAATCCTGAAAAAATAATTGATTTATTTCTAGAAAATAAGCCATCTATATCAAAAAATACTACGCAAAAATTTTACAAAGCTTCTGAAAATGCAAAAAAAAGTTTAGAAGAAAATAATGATATTGTAAGCGAAACTCTTGCTAAGGTTTATATGAAACAAAAACATTTTGAAAAAGCTATTTCAACATACAAAAAACTTAGTTTGAAATATCCGCAAAAAAGTAGTTACTTTGCAGACCAAATTA
>CAZJXE010000085.1:0-4686 GCA_964549835.1 uncultured Weeksellaceae bacterium | reverse complement strand
AATAAAACATATAAAGAGATTTTTTCAGAATTTGAAGGAAAATTTTACGAGGATGATTTTATTGCTGGAGACGTTAAATATCATTTAGGCTTTACATCAATTCAAAAATGTACTAATGGAAATAATGTTAAATTAACCTTATCTCCAAATCCTTCTCATTTGGAAGCAGTTGACCCTGTAGTAGAAGGAATTACAAGAGCTAAGATTGATACTCAATATTCAGGAGATCACAATAAAATATTACCGATATTAATTCACGGTGATGCTGCCATAGCAGGGCAAGGAGTAGTTTATGAGGTTATTCAAATGGCACAATTAAAAGGATATAAAAATGGAGGTACTATACATATTGTTATAAATAATCAAGTAGGCTTTACAACAAATTATTTAGATGCAAGATCCAGTACATACTGTACAGATATTGCTAAAGTAACTTTATGCCCCGTATTTCATGTGAATGGAGATGATATAGAGGCAATTGCTCATACTTTAAAAATTGCTTCTGAATATAGACAAAAATTTAATAAAGATGTCTTTATAGACTTATTGTGCTACAGAAAATATGGTCACAACGAAGGTGACGAGCCTAGATTTACTCAGCCTAAGCTTTATGATTTAATTGCAAAACATCCAAATCCAAGAGAAATTTATAAAAGCAAATTGATAGATGAGAATGTGTTAGATATATCGGAAATTGATGCTGCAGACCAAGAATTTAGAAATTTATTAGAATCTAGATTTGATGAGTCTCAAGAAATTGAAAAAGCAAAGATTACCCCATTTCTTGATGAAGAGTGGAGTGACTTAAAAAGATCAACGAAAATTGATTTTTTTAATACTGACACTACATATGATAAATCTAAGCTTATTAATCTGGCTGAAAAGCTATATACAGTTGAAGATAAAAATTTACTATTTAAAAAAACTCAGAAGCTATTAGAAAATAGAAAAAAAATGATTGAAAATGATCATTTAGATTGGTCAATGGGTGAGCTTTTAGCATATGCAACTTTATTAGATGAAGGTTTCCCAATAAGGATAAGTGGTCAAGACTCAGAAAGAGGTACTTTTTCACACAGACATGCTATTTTAAAGCAGGAAAAGTCAGAAAAAGAAATTTCTTTACTTGATGATGTAAATGCTAGTACTCCTTTTAATATTTACAATTCCTTGCTTTCGGAATATGGTGTTTTAGGCTTTGATTATGGCTATTCAATTACTACACCCAATACATTAACAATATGGGAAGCTCAGTTTGGAGATTTTAGTAATGGGGCTCAAATTATGATTGATCAATTTATTAGTTGTGCAGAAGATAAATGGAAAGTACAAAGCGGTTTGGTTATGTTTTTACCTCACGGATATGAAGGTCAAGGAGCCGAGCATTCTTCAGCAAGACTTGAGAGATACTTACAATTATGCGCACAGTACAATATGCAAATTGTAAACTGTACTACACCAGCTAATTTCTATCATGTTTTAAGAAGACAACTTAAAAGAAAATACCGAAAACCATTAATTGTTATGACACCTAAAAGTTTACTTAGGCATCCAAAGTGTATTTCCACAATTGATGAAATTTCAAATGGAACCTTTATGGATACAATTGACGATAAAAACATAATACCAAAAAATGCTAAGAGAATTGTGTTGTGTTCTGGTAAAATTTATTACGAGTTAATTGAAAAAAGAGATAAGCTTAAAAATACTAATGTTGCAATAATAAGAGTTGAACAATTATTCCCGTTAAATATAGATTTTATTGATAAACTTTATAAAAAATATAATAAATCTGAGATTTTTTGGGTACAAGAAGAGCCTGAAAATATGGGTGCTTGGACATTTATTTTATCTAAATTGAGAAAATACGATATTAAGCTTATTAGTAGAGAAGAAAGTGCAGCAACAGCTAGTGGATCTGCAAAAGATTCTTTACAAAAACAACAGTTAATAATTGATCAGGTTTTTGATAATATTAATTAACATTGTCATATTTTTGCATAATATTTAAACATTAAAAGATGGTATTAGAAATGTTAGTTCCAAGTCCAGGAGAATCAATTTCTGAAGTTGAGATTGCTGAATGGTTAGTTGAGGATGGCGAATATGTTGAAAAAGATCAAGCAATTGCAGAAATAGATTCAGATAAAGCAACACTTGAGCTCCCTGCAGAAAAAAGTGGTACAATTAAAATTATAGTTGAAGAAGGAGAGACTGTTGCAGTTGGTGATGTTGTTTGTTTAATAGACACTAATGCAGCTCAGCCTGGAAGTGTTTCTAATAAAGATAAAGTAAAGGATACTTTATCATCAAAATCGACATCTAATAATAAAGCTGAAAAGAAAGTTAAATTAACACCATTAGCTGATGCAATGATTAAGAAAAATAATCTTGATCAAAATAATTTAAAGGGTAGTGGTGAGGATGGTAAAATAACAAAAATTGATGTTTTAGAGATGATGAATTCATCTTCTAATGTTGAGGGAAGAGAGCATACATCACAGAAAATGTCTTCTTTAAGAAGAAAAATTGCTACTAGGCTAGTTGCTGTGAAAAATGAAACAGCAATGCTAACAACTTTTAATGAAGTTGATATGTCATCAATTATGAAAATACGCTCTGAGTTTAAGCAAAGATTCATTGAAAAACATGATATTAATCTTGGTTTTATGTCTTTTTTTACCAAAGCAGTTACTAAAGCTCTTGATGAATTTCCAGATGTTAATGCAATGATTGATGGAGAAAATATAATTCATTATAATTATATGGATATTGGAATTGCAGTTAGTGCTCCAAAAGGTTTAATGGTTCCAGTTGTTAGAAATGCCCAAGATCTTAGTTTCAAGGAAATTGAAAGCGAAATTAAAAGATTAGCTATAAAAGCTCGTGATGGAAAAATTACTGTAGATGAAATGTTAGGAGGAACATTTACAATAACAAATGGAGGCGTATTTGGTTCAATGCTTTCTACACCTATAATAAATCCACCTCAAAGTGCAATTTTAGGAATGCATAACATAGTTGAAAGACCTGTAGCTATTGAAGGTAAGGTTGAAGTAAGGCCAATAATGTATCTTGCTCTATCATACGACCATAGAATAATTGATGGGAAATCATCAGTTGGTTTTTTGTGTAAGGTTAAAGAATGTTTAGAGGATCCAAAATTGCACTTGATGGATAATAAAATTGAAAAATCTTTAGAGCTATAATTTTATTCTTCCGGAGCTATTGTAAGCTCTATCCCATCTAATTCTTGGTTTATAGCTATTTGACATCCTAACCGACTTTTATCGGTTACATTAAATGCTTCAGATAACATTGCTTCTTCTTCATCTTCCATCATAGGTAAAGAATGATTGGATGTAATATAACATTGACATGATGCACACATAGCCATTCCACCACAAACCCCAATTGTTCCTTCAGGAGCCAATTCATAAGAACGTATAACTTCCATAAGATTCATTGCCATATCAATTGGAGCCATAACATTATGAATTTTGCCATCACGGTCTGTTATTTTAAGCTGTATATCAGACATTAAGTATTTATTCGTTTATTGCTTGAACAACTGATTTTGGGGCTTCTTTTCTGGAACCATCAAAACCATCTATTCCAGTTACTGTTGTGTATTTAAGCACATGTTTTTTGCCAGGGTTTATGATTTTATATGCAGATTGACACATTAAAGTAGCTTCGTGAAAACCACATAAAATTAATTTTAATTTACCCGGATAGGTATTTACATCTCCAATTGCAAAGATTCCATTTATATTAGTTTGATAGTCAAAGGTGTCTACTTTTATAGCATTTTTTTCAATTTCTAAACCCCAATTTGCAATAGGACCCAGCTTTGGAGAAAGACCAAAAAGAGGAATAAAATGATCAACTTTGATTTCTTGTTCATTATTATTATGAGAAATGGTAACACTATTTAATCTTTCGTCTCCATTTAATTTTATAATTTCAGCAGGAGTGATAATATTTATTTTGTTTTGATTCTTTAATTCTCTTACTTTTTCAACTGAATCCAGAGCTCCTCTAAATTCATTTCTTCTGTGTACAAGTGTTACGTCTGCATTAATATTAGCTAAAAAAATACTCCAATCTAAAGCAGAATCTCCACCACCAGCAATAACAACTTTTTTATTTCTATAAATTTCTGGGTCTTTTATAATATATTCAATACCATTATCTTCGAATTTTTCAAGATTTTCTAGTTGAGGCTTTCTAGGTTCAAAACTACCTAATCCACCGGCTATTGCTACAACAGGAGCTTGATGTTTTGTCCCTTTATTAGTAGTTACAGTAAAAACTCCTTTCTTGTCTTTGATTATTTCTTCAGCTCTTTCACCAAGGGTAAAGCCTGGTTCAAATTGTTTAATTTGCTCAAGTAACTTATCTGTTAAATCTCCAGCTAAAATTTCAGGATATGCAGGAATGTCATAAATGGGCTTTTTGGGATAAATTTCTGAACATTGTCCTCCTGGTTGAGCTAAAGCATCAATCAAATGACATTTTAGTTTTAGCAATCCAGCTTCAAAAACAGTAAATAATCCTGTTGGTCCTGCTCCAATAATAATGATATCAGTTTTTATCATTTTTCTTTTTTAAATTTATTAAAAGCAAAATTACGAAGCTTTTTACATCTATTATTTGTTTTTATTATCTTTTTACATAATAAAA
>CAZJXE010000084.1:0-4864 GCA_964549835.1 uncultured Weeksellaceae bacterium | reverse complement strand
CCCAATCTTACTCTAAACACATAAGGAACACCCATTCCTAATTTGGTTTGTTCATCTTTTGAGAAAGAGTTTAGCAGTCTGTCTCTACTTTTAACAAATGCTTTATATGTACTTAATGCTTTACCATCTTCTCCCATTGCTTTATAGACATAAATTAGATTTTCATAAGCTGTTAAGAATAATTTATCCATTTGAATTGCACTCTTAAAAAGTTTAACAGACTTATTAAGAAAATCTTTTTGAGTAGCCCCTTTTGATCGAGATCCAAAGTCATAATGAGCAACTGCCATATTATATGCCCAGTCTCTCTCTTTATAAATTTTTGGCGTCAAATTCATTAAATATCTTTTTGCTTGTCCAACGCCTCTTTTTTCACCTGATGCTAGCAATGCAATTGCTAAATTTGCTCTGGAAAAATTCAAGCCATCTTCAGCTATTTTACCTCTTTTAAATTTCTTTTCTGCTTCTTTTAATTTATTTTGGGCTGTCTTATAATTTTTATCTTTTAGAGCACTAAGGCCGTTATTATATTCGGCAATTCCATCTTGAATTTGAACCATACTTCTATCATCTATTTTTTCTATTTTTTCGAACTGAAGAGGGTCATCTTTTAGATTTACTTTTAAATTAGTGACATCTGGTTTTTTTCCTTTTGGATTTAATACTACCTTTTTCTTTTTTACTTTTTTAGGTTTTACTTTTCTGTTGTTATTAGCTTGAATATTTTTCTTTTTTCTTTGATTTAGTTTATCTTCAGCCTTTTGCATTCTTTCGATAGTTTTTTCAGCGTCAGACTCATTTCCTGATTCCTTATAAATAGCAGCTAGGGTAACATAAGCTTGAAAATTACCACTGTTTTTCTTAATAATATTTGATAAAATTTTACTAGCTTCTAATTGGTCACCAGTTTTATTTTTTGCAATTGCTATGTTGTAATTCCAATTTTCCTCAGCTTGAATTTTAGTAGTTACTAAGTCAAGATATCTTTTTGCTGCAACAACATCTTGTTTATTTCCAGTGTGAGCATAGCTTAAAGCCATATTTATTCTGATATAATTTAATGCATTATCGCTAAGTTTTGCTCTTTTATATCTTTTCATTGCTGCCTTAAATTCTTTTATAGCTGCATTGTATTCTTTTGACTTCATTTTTCTTACTCCATCAGTATAATGTTTATCGGCTAATTTTGATTGGTCTAATGTTCTTTTTGTTAATTCTTTAGCTTTTTCATATTGCAAAACTTTCTCAACATCAGAAATAGGTTGCCAATCATAAGCTTGAAGATGAGAAAAATAAGAAGAGTCAACAATATTTGCGTTTGTATTTAAGAAGGCAAATAGACATATAGATACAGAAAAAAGAATTCTTTTAAGCATATTTTTATTTGTTATTTTCAGATTGCAAATTAGTAAAAAAATTATTGAAGTACTATTTTATAATTTATTAGCTTCTCTCCACTAATAATTTTCACAAAATATATACCTCTTGTTTTATTTGATAAGTCAAATTCTAGAAGTTCACCACTCATTTCATTAACTCTGTGAATTACTTTATCTCCAAGAGCATTAAATATTTCAACCTCAGATATTTTTGATGCTCCACTAATAAATAAGTTGCTCTTTGTTGGGTTAGGATAGATATTAAATGATAATTCATTATTTATTAATCCTGTGTAATTATATAAAACGGAGTAGGAAATCATTGTACATCCATTTGAATCAGTTACTTCAACACTATAATTACCAATTGAAGTAGGGAAAAACTCATTAGATGTTTCTCCACTAATAGGATTTCCTAGACTATCTAACCATTGGTATGAATCAAAACCAGAAGTAGCCTCTAGCATATTTTCATATTGCCAAATGTTTACAATAATTGGATCTGGATTTGCAATACTTACAAATTCAGTAGCTACACAACCATTAGCATCAGTAACCGTTACATTATATGTACCTGCACACAATGCAATAGCTGTTTGGTTTAATTGTTGGTTAGGATCAGTCCACTCATAAGAATATGGTTGAGTTCCATTATCAACAATTGCAGTTGCTGTAGCGTCACAATCGTTGAAACATTGTAAATTAGTATAGATTACATCAACCCCAAGCTCCAGCGGCTGAGTAATTAATGTAGTTATATCATTTATACAGCCATTATTATCTATAACAGTAAATGTGTTATTTCCAGGCGAGAGATTATAAAACATATTTGAACTCTGATAATTTAAACCTCCATCATTTGAATATAGATATGGTGCAGTGCCTCCATTTGTTACAATAATTTCAACAAATCCATCATTAAGTCCATAACAAGAAATCATAGTTGAATTTGGAAATAGGCTTAGTGAATCTCCAGGCTCAATTGTAACTGAATCAGTAGAACTACATCCGTATACGTCCATAACAGTAACTGCATGTGTACCTACAGCAAGCGTAGTTGACAATCCCGTATCTCCATTACTCCAATATGTATCTAAAGGAGGAGTTCCTCCAAAGCCATAAGCAGTTGCGATTGCGGATCCATCATAGCAATCTGCAGTAGCTCCATTTGAGTAAACAATGATTTCATCATTTTCTAATACGGTAAAACTGTATGATATTGTGTTTGTGGTATCAGAAAGTTCAAGAGTATATATACCAGCATATAAACTATCAATATCTTCATCAGTAGAAGTAAATCCATTTGGTCCTGTCCACAGATATGTATAAACTGAGTCTCCTCCATCAGGTGTAATTCCAATAGCCCCTTGGTTTCTCCCCCAGCAAATATTATTACCTATATAATCTAGAGATGCAGAAAGAGACAATGGTTCGTCAACAATAAAAGTATCTAATGAACATGCCAGAGAATCTGTTGTATTTAGAATGTATGTTCCAGCAAATAGATTACTGATATCTTCATTTGTGGAAGTAAATCCATTTGGTCCCGTCCAATTAAATTGAACGGTATTACTAGTATCATTTAAAGTAACGTATATATTTCCAATATTTCCACCATATACTGTATTGTCAGTAATTGAATCTAGTGAAATAGAAATTTGATTTGGTTGAGAAATTGAATCTAATGAAATTGAAATACACCCATTTAAATCTTGAACTTGAGCGGCATAATTTCCTGCGCATAAATTAGTTGCAGTATCTGATAATTGAGTTGAATCATTATTCCAAATATAGCTGTATGAACCAACTCCACCGCTAGCAAGTAAGGCCATAGAACCATCACAAGCATCAAAGCAACTAACGTTATTTATTAGTTGAGTTATTGATGATAGTCTTGGTGGCTCAGTTAATAGAATACTGTCTGAAAACACACAACCATTGGTATCAATAATAGTATAATTATATGAACCAGCTAAAAGAAGAGGGACATTAGTTGTATCCAATTCATTCTGAACTGCTAAATTTAATAATGAACTAAATTGAGCATTATATGGAGATGAACCACCATTAATAATCATTTCAACATTAGCATCTTGACCACCATCACATGAAACACTGTACCCATTATAATCAGAAACTATAAATGAAGGGTGTAGGCTATCGGGTTGATTAATTAAAATAGTATCATAAATAGTACACCCATTCAAATCGGTTGCACTATATGGATATAATCCTTGAGGAATAATAGTACCACTAGCAAATATATTTTGTCCATTTAAAAGGGGTAATGTAAAGCTTCCCCATGCTAATAAATAATCAGGTACTCCACCATTAAATGTAACAGTAGCAGAACCTGTACTATCATTAAAACATAAAACATCAGTTGTAGAATATGTAGATGTTAATTCAGTTGGAGAAATTAAGATCGTGCTATCAGTTAATGCACATCCAGAAGTATCTGTTACAGTTACAGCAAATGATCCAGCATATAAATTATTTGCAGTTGAATTTGTGTCTCCATTTGACCAATTATATGATATCTGTCCGTGCCCACCAGTTGTTAGTGCAGATATTATTCCATTTGTATCACCGTAACATGCTATGTTAAATCCATTAAAGTCTTGAGTTGATAAACTTAATCTTAGACTATCTGAAGGTTGATCAACGAAAATAGTACTTGTTGTGAAACAGCCATTGGTATCGGTCACTGTAACTGAGTATGTTCCAGCCATTAAATTACTAATATCTTCAGTGGTATCCCCATTATTCCATAAATAAGTATAAGGAGGTGTACCCCCAATAATATTTTGATCTATACTTCCGTCCATAACTAAACATGAACTTAAGTTAGTTGGTAATAGAGTAGAGGTTAATGAATCTTGGGATTGAGTAATAATCACTGAATCTGTAATAGAACAGTTATTAGTGTCATTTACTGTGTATATATAAGTACCTGCAATTAAAGCCAAAGGATCAAATCCATACCAGTTTTCATAATAAGCTGGTGTTCCTCCAGAAATTGATAAAAGTGCAGTTCCATTATTTCCTCCATAGCAGGTAATATTTGTGCTAGAAACCGACACTAAAAGTTCAGATGGTTCTAAAATATTAACCGAATCACTTATGCTACATCCATTAGTATCACTTACAGAATAGTAATGCATTCCTGGAGTTAGAGCTAAAGAATTACTTGAACCCCAGTTTTCATAGTAAGGAGGAGTTCCTCCATTTATTGTGAACGATACACTACCATCGTTAAATCCATAACAACTAATATTATTTATTTGTGTAGAATAATATAAAGAGTCTGGTTCAACAATAGCTATACTATCACTGTAAGAACAGCTGTTTGAATCAGTAACTGTAAAGAAATAAGTTCCTTGTGCTAATGCATTTGGATTAAAACCTCCCCAATCTTCCACAAATGGAGGTGTCCCACCAAGAACAGTAAGTATTGCTGACCCATCAGTAAGGCCAAAACAACT
>CAZJXE010000083.1:0-4871 GCA_964549835.1 uncultured Weeksellaceae bacterium | reverse complement strand
AAAAACCAATAAAAATTTGAAACCTATCTTTATAATTAGTAAATATCATTGTTCCGATTTCTTTTTTTTCCATTTTATTAATCTCTTCAAATAAAACTGACAGTCCTGACTTTGAGTTATTGGCTCTTATATAAGTCCCCAATCCTTCTTTAGCAATTTCTTTTAGAATAGCTTCATTTAATTTTGTTATAATCACATTTCCGTCCCTGTCTTTTCTAAATTCAGATGTGCTACCATATTTATTATAAATTGGGATTGGCCCTCCTTTTGTTAGTCCCATACCAAGGGTATGAATATATATATTTTGTTCTTTTGCATTTTTAGCAGCTGAAATAGCTTCTTCATCATGATTTTCCCCATCTGTAATAATAATTATTGCTTTATTTTGATTGTTTTCTTGATCAAAAGATTTTACACAAAGATCAATTGCATTTCCAATTTTTGTTCCCTGAGTGGGTATAATGTTTGTGTTAACAGTAGATAAAAATAGTTTTGCAGCAGAATAATCAGTTGTAATTGGTAATTGAACATATGCTTCGCCAGCAAAAACAACTAAGCCAATTCTATCTCCTTCTAATTTGTCAATTAATCTAGAAATTGCCTGTTTGGCTCTTTCAAGTCTATTTGGTTTAATATCTTGAGCCATCATTGAATGAGAAAGATCAATAGCTATCATTAGATCTACACCTTCTCTTTTAACTTCTTCCATTTTTGTTCCTATTTGTGGATTACTTATTCCAATAATTAGAAATGTAATTGATAGTATTAGAAAAATATTTTTGATATTTTTTCTTGCTTTTGAATGATTTTGCATTAAATCTTCAACAAGATTTTTATCTCCAAATTTTTCTATTGATTTCTTTTGCCATCTATTATAAAAATATAATATCAGAATAAATAAAGGCACTATTGCAAGTACATAAAGAAAATCTATATTGTCGTATCTTAACATTACAAAATTTGTTTTAAATATGTTTTCTCTAAAATAAACCCAAAAAGTAAAATTATAAATGCTGGTATTGCAAAATTTGAAAACTCCTCAGATCTTTTATGAAACTCAGTTACTTCAATTTTTGATTTTTCAAGCTTATCAATGTCTTTATATATTTCTTTTAGTTTACTATTATTTGTTGCTCTAAAATATTTTCCATCAGTAACCGTAGCAATATTTTGTAGGGTTTCCTCATCAATTTGAACTTCTACATCTTGATATTGAACTCCAAAAGGAGTTTGAAAAGGATAAGGGGCATATCCTTCAGTGCCGACTCCTATAGTGTAAACTCTAATTCCGAATTGTTTAGCAATTTCAGCAGCAGTAAATGGGGCAACAACTCCTTTATTGTTTACTCCATCAGTTAGTAAAATAATTATTTTACTTATTGCATCACTATCTTTTAATCTGTTAACGGCAGTTGCTAATCCCATACCAATTGCTGTACCATCCTCGACCATTCCACTTTTTACATCTTTAAATAAATTAATCAAAACATTATGATCAGTAGTTAATGGACATTGAGTAAAGCTTTCACCACTAAAAATCACTAAACCAATTCTGTCATTAACTCTTTTAGATATAAAGTCGACTGCAACATCTTTTGAAGCCTCTAGTCGATTTGGTTTTAGATCTTCAGCAAGCATACTTCCTGAAATATCCATTGATAATACTATGTCAATTCCTTCAGTTGTACTCTCTTCCCAATTTGTTGAGGATTGTGGTCGAGCAAGTGCAATAATTAATAAACAGATAGCTACAATGTTGAATATTTGAGGAAGATCTCTTAGTCGATTTTTTAATGTTTTGGTTTTATTAAGTGAACCTAAATTTGAAAATAAAATCTCACTATTAATATTTCTTCTTTTAAAGAAATACCAAATTGAATATACAACAGGAATAATGAGTAAATAAAAATACTCAGGATTAATGAATAGGTAATTATTCATTTTGATTTTCAATTAGTTTAGTTGTATCTACAAATTTTTTGGATAGTGACATGCTTTGTAGATTATCTTGATTTGTTGGTTTGCTTTTTGCAAATTTTGCTAAATCAGCTATTTGCAATATGTTTTTCAAATCATTATATATTTCTTTTGATATCAGATTTTCTAATTCATTTAAAATTTCATCAGTTGTTAGTTCTAATGCTATGCACTTATATCGCTCTTCAATGTATTTTCTAAGGGTTTCAGATATTTCTGAATGATATTCTTTTATCTTTCCAGACTGCCATAGCTCTTCCTTTTCAATTTTTTCTAGCTTATTTAATGCAGTAATATGCGCAGGAATTATTTCTTTAATAATAGGTGCTATCTTTTCATCTTTTTTTCTTTTGGAAAACTTTTTATATAGATATAACAAAAGTAAAACTATAAGAAGACCAACAAGCCAAGGCAAAAAATCAGAAAATTCAAGTTTTGGGTCTAATGGTTTTTTAATATCCTTAATGTCACTTTTTTGATCAACTGCAACAGTCAATACATTTAATAAAAGAGGATCTGTTTTAATAACATCGGATATTTTATATGATGGAATATAATATGCTCCGCTATCCCAAGCTGTAATTAAATATTCTTGAAATATTGAAAGAGTATTATTTTTATTTGATTTAAAAACTGTATCAATTGAAGAGTTTTTAATTATTTCAATTCCACTAATTATTGTGTCTTCAAATGATGGGAATATAAAAGGAGGTGTAATTTCTTCACATTTAACAATTAATTTTATTTGTTGACCAATTAAAATTGTATTTGTATCAATTTTAATTTCAGCATTTTGACTGTTACTTATTATGCTGTAACTGAAAAAGTAGAAGATTAAGAAAAATTTTTTCATCTCCTTTTTTCTCTATTTTTAAAAAAACTAATAAGCGGTTTAACATAATCCTCGCCAGTAATTATGTCAATCATATCTACACCACATTTAGGAAATAATTTTAGTAGTTCTTCTTCATTTTCTTTTTGATTTTTTGAAAAAAGATTTCTTATAATTTTTGAAGAGGTATCTACATAGGATATAGTATCATTTTCAGCATCTTTTAATGGAACAAGTCCAATATTTGGTAATTTTTTTTCCCTTTCATCACTTATTCTTAGCGCTACAATATCATGTTTTTTAGATGCAATTTTTAACGGCTTTTCAAATGATGGACTAATATAATCTGAAAGAATAAAACAAATACATCTTTTTTTCATGACATTATTGAAATATTCAATTGCTTGTGATATATCTGTTTTTTTATTTTTTGGTTTAAATGAAAGAATTTGTCGAATAATCCTTAAAATATGACTTTTCCCTTTTTTTGGAGGAATAAACTCTTCAATTATATCAGAAAAGAAAATTACCCCAACCTTATCATTGTTTTTAATTGCAGAAAATGCTAAAATAGCAGAGAGTTCAGTCGCAATTTCTCTTTTGAATTGTTTTTTTGTTCCAAAGTTACCTGAGCCAGAAACATCAACTAGAAGCATAACAGTCATCTCTCTTTCTTCTTCAAATACTTTTATATATGGAGAATTATATCTTGCAGTAACATTCCAATCTATAGATCTAACATCATCTCCAGATTGATATTCTCTAACTTCGGAAAAAGCCATACCTCTACCTTTAAAAGCTGTATTATATTCACCAGCAAAAATATGATTTGAAAGCCCTCTTGTTTTAATTTCAATTTTTCGAACTTTCTTTAGTAATGCTGTTGTGCTCATTTAAGGAATTTCTACTGCATTAAGAATTTCAGTAATAATATCTTCGGAAGTTATGTTTTCTGCTTCAGCTTCGTACGTTAATCCAATTCTATGTCTTAATACATCAAAGCATAAAGATCTAACATCTTCTGGAATAACATATCCTCTTCTTTTAATAAAAGCATAGGCTTTACATGCTGCAGCAAGATTAATACTTGCTCTTGGGGATGCACCAAATGATATCATGTCATTTAATTTTTCTAGGCCATATTCCTTTGGATTTCTAGTTGCAAAAACAATATCAATTATATATTGTTCAATTTTTTCATCCATATAAATGTCCTTAACTAGCTCTCTGGCCTTTAAAATAGCATCTGTTTTAACAACAGAATTTGCTTGAGGAAATGTTTTTGCAAGATTATGCCTTACAATCATTTTCTCCTCATCTTTTTTAGGATAATCAATGACAACTTTTAGCATAAATCTATCAACCTGAGCTTCAGGAAGGGGATAGGTTCCTTCTTGCTCAACTGGGTTTTGAGTTGCCATTACTAAAAAAGGTTTTTCAAGATCAAATGATTCTCCACCTATTGTAACTTGCTTTTCTTGCATTGCTTCAAGTAATGCAGATTGTACTTTTGCCGGTGCTCTATTTATTTCATCGGCTAAAATAAAATTAGCAAAAATTGGACCTTTTTTGACAGAAAATTTTTCGTTTTTAGGGCTGTAAATTTGGGTTCCAATAATATCAGCAGGTAATAGATCAGGAGTAAATTGTAACCTACTGAAATTCGCATCAATAGTTTTAGATAAAGTGCTTATTGCAAGAGTTTTAGCTAGCCCAGGAACTCCCTCTAATAAAACATGCCCATTTGCTAAAAGAGCAATCATAAGTCTTTCTGTCATATTTTTTTGACCAACAATGACTTTATTCATTTCTAGCATGATAATATCAATAATTGCACTCTCTTTATTGATTTTTTCGTTCAATTCCTTGATGTCAGTATTTAGTATTTCACTCATTTTTTAAAATTTTTGGATCGCAAAATTAACATACACTTTTTTATTTTCAAAACTCAACGAACAAATTTTATATATCGTATATTATGCTTTGCTTTTTTTTACTTTTGCATTCAATTTCTAAAGATGCGATTTTTTATTGATATTTCTTATGATGGAACAAATTATCA
>CAZJXE010000082.1:0-4927 GCA_964549835.1 uncultured Weeksellaceae bacterium | reverse complement strand
TAAAACAACCACCTGTGTGCCAGTAATATAATTGTCACATGTATGACGTTAGAGCGTGTGGTCTGTTAGACTCAAACTCAAGACTTTTTAATTTTGTCCCCAAATACTCCTCAACCATCTCCCATAACTTCACTTCCCTTGAATATTTGCTCTCTCCTTCAACATTCCAGATCCCTAAGCAATTAAGGATCTCCCACTCAATCTGATCCGATTGCTCATGGGTTTCAATATTTGTAACGATATAAGATTTATTCATGCTATTGCACCTCTGAATCTTTCTGCATAATATCCGATCCGCACATAGTCACGTTTTAACGTGCACATCCTTACAAGTTGAGCAAGTATCTGCATATGGTGGATTGAATAAACGCTAAAGTCATCCCACTCTTCCACGGGAACTGCATTTTCTACATCAAATGCACCATACTCAAAAGCGGGACAAGACATAAAAGTCCCATCCTCATCAATCCAGAATCCCATACCAAAGGCAGAACTCATCACAATTTCGGGTTTAGGCATTTTTTAAAAAATAACTTTGACTCCCTTAATCTAAACGATCCAGTCAAAAAAACAACCACCTGTGTGCCAGTTAATAAAGTGGCACCAAATGGTTGAAATTGGTTATAGGTCGATTAGAATAAGATTAATCGAAGAAAAGAGAGCAGTGGGGTAACTGCCTGATCAAAACATCGTCACCGACCCTGCGATAAAATAATATTAGTAATACTCTGTAATATTCTCAATAACGAATCTTATTGAGAACAACCCCTTATGTGCCAGTTCTTTTAGTGGCACAAGGTGGGTTGACTTTCTGACAATATCTGTTGGCATAATAGAAATATACAAAAGTTTTCGAGCCGCTGTATTATATGTGCCGATATTATGACTGTCACACGTATATGTGCTTCTAGATGCGTGTGTACGCACTATAGTACATGTGTATCTAGATGCGTCTATCTAGTTGTATGCGTATCTAGATGTGTTATGCATAATGTGTGTATGCGAGCTCGACTAGATCTAGTGTGTTTCTAGGGTATTCCTCGTCTAGATCTAGTTCAAAGTCATATGTCTCTTCGAGATTATATGTGTATTCGTAATCATACATGAGCTCGACTAGATTTGTATATGCTTATTGTAGCAGAATCTCGACTAGATGTCAATAATTATAATTCTCGACTAGATTCTGTGTGGATTCCGTGACCTGTGGGTTCTCGCCCTTGACTTCTTATGCTATGCTCGCTAAGTCCACATAAGATCTGACCATTTATGATGCTTTATGAGAATCTTATAACCCTATTGAGACTCAATAAGAACACACTATTGAGAATCCATATAATTAAGGGTTTTATATTTAAAAAGGTATTTAAAAACCTATTTAAACCTTATTTGGTATCAACACGATACTATTTCCTCTCAATGTCCTCCTCTGTAAGGTGTCCAGTTTCTCCCCTCCATATCTCTACAATATGTGCAGGGGAATCTGAGTCATTATAACCTTGATGCCATGTGTTTTTGGGTATAACTGTGGTAGATAATAGGTCATGCTCTACTGGTTTACCCTCCTTAATCAGTCTAAGTTTTGCTTTTCCACTTACTAAGTTCCATGTTTCCGATCTGTGTTCATGTCGCTGCATTGACAACTCTGAATGTGGTTTAATTACTAACTCTTTAACTTTATAATCCTTTCCCTCATACAATACACGATAATGACCCCATACTCTATAAGTAATTGGATTGCTGTAAGCATCTAATAATTCGCTTGATGATTCCGTTTTCTTACCTCCTACATCATACTTGAACTCTACTCTCTTATTACTCTTATACTTTTCATACTCTGGTATATTATCCTTACCTCTGTCTCCTCCATTACAGAATATGACCTTATCAAAGTCTTTTAAACATTCCTTGATAGCATCATTCGCTGTATCATCACTATCATCAAAGTCAATCACATAGTCAACTATGTTCATTTGATCTATTATCCTCTTCCTTGATTCCCAACTCATAAATGCTCTTCCTTTCTTCCTTCTCAACCACTCATCACTATTCACTCCTACTATGAGAGTTGTTGATAGTAACTTTGCATCTTCAAAGTAATCAATGTGTCCACCATGAATAGGGTCGAAACCACCAGTCACTAATACGCAACTCTCATGTCCGTTCATTGTACATCCTCATACCTATGTTCTTGACTCTTGTAGTCAGGATAGTAGTTATAAAAGTTGATTCCTTTTTCTGCTTCATGTATGATCGTATTATCATTCTTACCTTTCCTCCTCTTTACATACCTCAACTCTTCCCATTGATGCTCATAACAACATAGAAGTACATGAACATACTTATGGGGATTGTTTTTAGTATAATCATGTCTCTCCTTTACACCCAACTCAATAGTGATATAATCAAGTGGTGTCTTCCATCCACGTTTAGGTGGGGTCGGTGTTGATTTGAAATACACCCACCCTTCATGCTTCATCCCTAACTTTGTAGTCCACACTACATAGTCGTTGACTTCGGGGCTATAGGGCATTTTAGGTCGCTGCTCCCCTCGTTATGTTGCGTCAGGAATCGCCCTGAGTCTGTTAGGATTATATCCTTCTCCGATTAACTCTTCTAATCTTACTTTTGCTTGATCTTTAGTCAACTTAACATCTAATCGTGGGTCTGTAATATTCCACCCATTAGTTGCCATGTTCTCAACTCTCCAATACTTAGTTGCCATTATGATACTACCTCCGTAGGTTTTGTTTCTGGTGCTGTTTCCTCCTCTGGTAGTTTAACTCCTACCTGTGTAAGATACTCTACTACTCCCTGAGTTTTGTTAAAGAGTTCCTTCTTATTAGTGATTTGTGCTTGCAACTGGTTAATCTCATTTGCTAAATCCTTTTGTTGTGCTAGGATTGATTGTAGATGACCTTGCTGCTCAGTTAATTGTTCTGCCATGATTTTGCGTAATTACTTACTATACATTATACTTATAATATGAGAAAAAGTCAAGTTATGAACTCACTCTCAATATATGTTCGGGATACACCATACCTTTTTGCTGTATCACGAATAAACTCATCTAAGAGTTCGGGTGCATCTTCCTCAATGATTGAATACCATTGATTCCAATACTTACTGATCTTACCTATGGGGGTCATAATAAACTAACATGAATCCTACAATACTAATTATAATGATAAAAACAAGTCCATACATCACATAGTACCTCCATAGTATCCATCCTTTTCATTATAATAGTCATCTACTGCTGACTGCAACTCTTCAAAGATTTCGTCAATTTCCCTGACTTCATTTGAGTCTTCATCAAGGTTTTTTACCCTTTCCTCAAGACTGCAAAGAATAACTCCGATCTCTCCCTCTGTAAGGGTTACATGAATTGGTGTGTAAGTTGTGGTTGTTCGCATTTAATTAAACCTCACATTGTTGAAATTTGCGTGTGAAAATAGATGTCTATAAACTAATTTATATGTACCCCAATGATTATGAATCACATAACCCTCTCCTCCTACATACTCTCCATTGATATATGACTCAATACAACTATCGTCTCTACAATAATCCATAGCATCTTCCTTGATTGACTTGACTAACTTCCATAAACTGATTAGTCTGGGGTCACACACGTTTTCAAACTCATCATCCAGTATTGGTAAACCCAATTTGATGCAACTGTTCAACATCTGTGTTATGATACCTACCTTATCAGGTTCAGCGAAAGTAACTGCCTGTGCCATTTGCTTCGCAAAGTGAACTCTGTAACGTATTTGCTCAAAGGTATTGAGTCTCTGTTGATATACAAGACCAGACACCCATGCTTTTGGTTGTACATACAGACACTTACCCACTTCGTCAGGGAATCTCTCAAACCAATCATCTTTAGGTGTGATGTTTTTGATAAGTGGTCTTCCGATTGCTTCGGGTAGTCCACCATTTTTATCAGCATAATACTCTGTATGGGGTGCAACCACAATAGTCTCATTCACTACTTTTGGGAATACATAGTCAACTGTGTTAGGTGTAAACTCCACCTGTCCACCACCAAAACCTATGAAGTCTCCTTGATAGATGTAGTTTGTAGGATACAAGTTCTCAAGGCAAGCGGTAAGTACCATGACCAGTTCGGGTCTATCGCCATGATTTCTCTCAATATCCTCTACTGTGTAATTGATCTTGATCTTCTTCTTATTGAATACAGACTTTGTACCAACAAATGTCTTACCATTTTGGGGATGTGTACCCCACACAATGGCAGGTCTTCCGTCAAACTTAACTGATAAGTGTGATGGATTGATAAATGCGTTGAGTGCTGATAGGTCTCCAGTAAGAATACTGTCCTCTGGATGCTGTAAGTGAATGTTCTTCATACGTCTCCTTTGAGTTGAATTTCATAGTCAATAGATTTGATGCAAAATCCTGATGCTTCTGTGACCTCTTCAATTAGGTCATCTTCATCATCTGCATCCCATACACCGAGTGCAAGGTCTCTTACTTCGATTTCTTCATCAAATGTGAGTTTAGCATAATCAAGATCAAAGTCAAACTCAACTTCTGTTACATTAAATTTCATTATGCAACCCCCTGTAAAACTGCTCTTCTCTCAATTACTAAGTCTCTAACTCTTTCTCTATCAAGTGAGTCTCCACCACCCCATGTGACGTGAGTGCCTTCTTCACATAGATCAAGGTAGTTAAGAGTTGCAAGTGCTAACTCCTCTCTGGTCAATCCTTCGATAGGATAGAGTACATCTTCGTGACTAGGTAAGTAGAAACTTTCGCAATAGTCAAGAAATTCTTTGAAGTTGTGCATTTGTTTCCTTTGTTTATACTATTATTATAAGGCACTTTGTACCCTATGCGTGGTAGAGTGTGACACATATTATACTGTCACCCACATTCTTTCTCATAGTTCATCTGTGATA
>CAZJXE010000081.1:3488-5050 GCA_964549835.1 uncultured Weeksellaceae bacterium | reverse complement strand
GGAGTATGGGCAAATGAATCATGGGGAAGGTATTGGGGTTGGGATCCTAAAGAAACATGGGCTTTGGTAAGTGTTTTGATTTATGCTTTTATTTTACACATGAGGTTAATACCTGCGTTATCTGGAATTTATACATTTAATTTAGCAACATTGGTTGGTATATGGTCAATAATTATGACTTATTTTGGGGTAAATTATTATTTATCCGGTCTTCATTCTTATGCAGCAGGTGATCCTATGCCTATTCCTAACTTTGTATACTATTTAATAGCAATAACCCTTCTAACTGCTATTTTTGCAAGATTTAAATATAAAAAACATTATTAATGAAATTAGATATTTTAGCTTTTGGTGCTCACCCAGATGACGTTGAATTAGGCTGTGGAGGGACTTTAATAAAACATATTGAACAAAATTTAAAAGTTGGAATTATTGATTTCACCAAAGGAGATCTAGGCACTCGAGGAACAGCTGAAATAAGAACAAAAGAAGCAGAAATAGCCGGAAAAGCTATGGGACTAAGTATTAGAGAAAATTTAAACTTTAAAGATGGTTTCTTTCTAAATGATGATTTTCATAAAAATGAATTAATTAAAAAAATAAGATTATATAGGCCAGAAATTGTTTTAACTAATGCCCCTTCTGATAGACATCCTGATCACGGACGTGCTTCCCAATTAACGATTGATGCATGTTTTCTTTCAGGATTAGAAAAAATTGATACTTCACAAGAAGTTTGGAGACCAAAAGCCATTTATCATTATATCCAATTTAATAATTTAAAGCCTGATTTTGTTGTTGATATTTCTAATTATTTTAATAAAAAAATTGAGGTTGTTAAAAAGTATAAATCTCAATTTTTTGATCCAAACTCAAAAGAAACAGATACTGTAATTTCATCAAAAGAGTTTTTTGATAGTATTGAATATAGAGCAAAAGATTTAGGCAGACAAACATTTTGTGAGTATGCTGAAGGCTTTATCTCACATCAACTTCCTAAAATTGATTTGCTAAACGATATAAAATAAAAAAACCGGATAATTATCCGGTTTTTTTAATAGTCATTATTTACTTTTTTATTTAGAAATAATTATTTTTTGTGTTGACTTTATATCATTATTGTTGAAGTTAATTAGATAAATTCCATCAATTAAATTAGATATATTAAGATTAACTTCATTAATGCCAGCAAATGTGTTAAAAGTAAAATCTTTAACTTTTTTTCCTAGCAAATCTGTTAATGTAAAAATAGCTTTTGAATTATTCTCACAATAAAAATTAACTGTCAAATTATTTTTTACTGGATTTGGATATACTGAAAACTCAACATTTGTTGAATTATTTACAATACCAGTAGAAGTATTACTTAACTCAAAAGTATCTAATTCTAAGTATCTAATTTCATTCATATCAATAATATCTTCATCTCCTCTAACGGCTAGTCCTGGCTCAAAATCCTTTTGGTAAATGAGTCTTATCTTATCATCAACATTCTCATCCATTCTAGCAAAAACACATTCTTGAGCACCACCCCAATCTGTCCATTCAGTTACGTCTTTTGG
>CAZJXE010000081.1:0-3388 GCA_964549835.1 uncultured Weeksellaceae bacterium | reverse complement strand
TGTGTATTTGTCAACAGGAAAATCTAGAAAAACAGTACTAGTCCAAGTATTTCCATTGTCAGTAGACTTTAGAAGTACAGAATCATCAAAGTCACCAAAGTATGCTACAGCTACTGTTTCTCCTTTAGCAGCTATTGCATAGCCATCACCATCAAAGCCAACATATTTGCTTGTGTCTAAAGTAGGTAGTTGAAGATCTTGGATATCCCAAGTATCTCCACCGTCTTGTGATCTATAATAAACAAGACATCCATCTAATCCATTATATAATGTACCTCCAAGGCCTGTGGGAGCGATGTCAGCTACAAGATGAATAGTTTCATCATTTGATCCACCTATAACAGCTCTATTCCAAATTAAGTATCTATATACACCATTACTATCCATTGATGAAACAATTTGTTCACTCCAAGCTCCAGCTCCAACTGATGGTCTATGTGCCATTAATAAATAGCTATTATCGGTATTATGAGTTATTGCTATTTCTTTACCAGAACCTGTTGTTAAGATTGATGGCCAACCACCTCTAGATGACTCTATCCTTGTTGTTGGGTCTGGACCCCAAGATGATCCATCATGAAAGTTATATCCGGTTCCTCTATCAGAATATGCTGCTGCAAATTGAGCACTCATAGTCCAGGTAGCAGAAATAGTTCCATTACTGTGTCTAATTAATCTATTATCAACAGAAGCATTAGATTGTAGATCATAAGTTGTTGTTCCAATTCTTACATCATCAATTGTGTTATTTGCTTTTAAAGCAACTGTATTAGGGTTGGGATTAGTGATTAAATTACTTAAAGCTTCATGTCCCCCAATCTTATTTAGTGGAAGTTTTGTGCTAACATCTCCATTTTTAATTTTAATTGGAGAAATCTGAGCATTTAAAGAGCCACAAAATAAAATTATGGCTAGATATGTAAAAGTTTTTTTCATAATAATTGTTTTTGTTAAATATGCATTGTAATAATACTAAAAAATTTTCTTAAATTTTAATCTAATTGAATTTCCTACAACAACAATATCAGAAAAAGCCATAAAAAGTGCAGCCCACATTGGATTTAAATATCCTAAGCATGCAATAGGTATTGCTACTATGTTGTAAGAAAAGGCCCAAAATAAATTTTGTTTTATTGTAAGTAAAGTATGTTGACCAATTTTTAGTGCTTTAGGAAGTTGATTAAGATTTTTATTATTTAAAAGAATAATTTCTGATGCTTGAATAGCTATTTGACTTGCATTTCCTAGAGAAATTCCAAGAGAAGCTTTAGATAGGGCAGGAGCATCATTTATTCCATCACCTATCATAATAGTATCATTATTTTTATTAATTTTTTCAATAATCTTCAATTTATCCTCTGGAAGTTTTTCTGAATAAATATTATCTAAAAAAAGTTTTTGATTTAATTTTTCACATTTTTCTTCTCTATCTCCGCTAACTAATATTGTTCTATAGTTATTTTCTCTTAATTCATTAATAACTTGTTTTGTGTTTTCTTTGATTTCATCTTCAAGATTAATTGTTGCTATTATTTCATTATTTTTTTTGAAGTATACATCAAATTTTTGAGCTTCATTTGTATTTGTTTTTCCAATAAAGTAATTTGACCCATTGTATGATCCAGATACACCAAAACCATTTTTTTCCTCTACATCTTCAATTGGAATTTCTTTAGAATAATTAGAAAGTTCATTAATAATTGAATTTGCAATTGGATGAGATGAAAACTTTTCAAGATTATAAATTATATTTTTTATTTCATTTTCATCGCCTTTGATTATGTTAAATTCATTTATTTTAAATTTTCCTGTTGTAATTGTTCCTGTTTTATCAAATGCAATATTTTTAATATTCCCCATTTTTTCTAAAGTAATACCACCCTTAATAAGAATGCCATTTTTTGCTGCACGGCCAATTCCTACCATTATAGCGGTTGGTGTTGCTAATCCCATAGCACAAGGACAAGAAACAACCAGCACAGCAATTGATCTTAAGAAAGCATCAACTGATGAAATATCAAATAAATAATGAGAAATAATAAAGGTCATAATTGAAATTAAAATAACGATTGGAACAAATATTGAACTTACTTTATCACCAAACTTTTGAATTTCTGGCTGATCTCTTTGAGCATTTTTTACAAGTTCAATTATTTGTGATAAAACAGTATTTTCTCCAATTTTAGTTACAGATATTTTAATACTTCCAGAAGTAATTAATGTTCCTCCGATAACTTCAGAATTAATACTTTTTGATATCGGTAGGCCTTCTCCTGTAATCATTGATTCATCTATACTACAACCTCCCCAAATTATTTTTCCATCTATAGGAAC
This sequence comes from uncultured Weeksellaceae bacterium, assembly GCA_964549835.1. Taxonomy (GTDB): domain Bacteria; phylum Bacteroidota; class Bacteroidia; order Flavobacteriales; family BACL11. The sequence continues at coordinate 1,054 of CAZJXE010000081.1, read as the reverse complement.
AATATCTCCACTGTTTACAATTAAAGTGTCTCCTATTTTTATGTCTTCAAAATTTATTTCAATTATTTTTTCATCTTCAATTTTTTTTGCTGTTATATTTTTAATTTCAGCTAAGTCTTTTAGTGCAGTAGTTGTTTGTTTTACTGATCGATGTTCTAAAACATTTCCAAGTAAAACCAATGATATTATTGTAGCAGATGTTTCAAAAAACAAATAATTGTGAACTTCATGGGTTCCAAAAAAATACCACCATCCATAAAGGCTATAAAAAAATGCAGCAGAACTTCCAATGAATATTAAAACGTCCATATTTGGAACGCCTGTTTTTAGAGAATTAAAAGCACTTTTACCAAAATAGATTATTCCAATAAAATAAACAGGTAAACAAAGTGAAATTTGAACTATTGGATTATAGAGGAAATGACTTTTTTCAAAAAACATATGAGCAAGAAGGGGGAGAGTGAAAAAAATTGAAATAAAAAATAAAATTTCAACATTTACATTTTTTCTTTCTTTTCCCTGCTTATTTTTTACTTTATAACCAATTTTTTCAATTAATGAAATTACATAATTTAGAGAATTATTTTTTTGTAAAGTAAAGCTTACTTCACCTAGCGAAAAATTAACATTTACATTATTTAAATTATTCTTTTCTAAATGCTTTTTTATTCCTGCAGCACAGTTATTGCAGGTCATTCCTTCAACATTTAAAGTAATTTTATTTGAGGTATCATTTTTCACATAACAAATATAAATAAGTTATTTAGGTTTAATGAATATTAATATATATTTGCACTCTTAAATGGTGGTTGTAGCTCAGTTGGTTAGAGCACTGGTTTGTGGTGCCGGGGGTCGTGGGTTCGAATCCCATCAGCCACCCAAAAAAAAGAGTTGAATTTTCAACTCTTTTTTATTTTAATTTTTCAAGGTTTCTTAAAAGTTGTGGTTTTGATTTAAAGCCTGGTAATTGTGCAACCTTTTTATCATTTCCATCAATAATTACTATAGTTGGCCAGTAAAAGTTCCCTTTTGTAGCTTGTACAAGTTCAAAAAA
>CAZJXE010000080.1:0-5059 GCA_964549835.1 uncultured Weeksellaceae bacterium | reverse complement strand
TATCTACATCAATAACTTCAGAACTTACAGGCAATCCATTTTCAAAACTTTTATACCCATCTTTTAATATATCTTCAGAAACATTTCCTAGATTTATGTACATATCTCCCCCATTGTGATTAGCTAAACCATCTTCAGAATTAAATGGATCCATCATCCAAAATTCAATAAATTCAATATTAGCTGCTTCAAAATCATTTGTTTCTAATTTTCTCATGATTCCAGACCAATTTGAAGCTGGATCATAAAGCTTACCATTAGATTTCAAACCATTAACAGTATAATTATTAGGACCTCTTTCTTCCGGATAATATGCAACATCCAAAACAGCTAAATTTGTAATCTGACTTCCTAAGTCTGGATCACGATTTGGAAAAACTTCAGTTTCTAAAATTTCTCTTACATAATGATAAGACTGTTGCTTTATAGAACTTCCATTTGCTAATGATAATGTCTTATTAATATTTGGAGGTGTTATAGAAGTATTTCTAAAAAATAATGGATCAATTGTATACCAAGCTAATTTTGCTCTTTTAAAACCAATATCTAAATTATTATTTAATGATGCATTTGGGAAAATATCTTCTTGACCTTGGGGTATACTTGCCATTCTCCATGCACCCATATTTTTAATATCAATTGAGGTTTTGCTTGCTTCAAAATCATCTATGTAAGAAACACCTTCTTTACCAACTGCCCTATGATGCCCAGGTATAAGATGAGCAAATTCAGCTGTAGCAATTAATCTAGATTTTGCTTTTGTCTCAATTAATGGAATAAAGTCAATAGCTTTTGTCATCCAAGGAGCCTCAGTTTGATATGTACCATCTAATCCCCAAATAGTATTAGAAATAGGTTCATCTCCAGTGTTAATTTTATCAGTGTATGGCCTTTCAGTAAGATTTAAAATTGTAGCGCCAATAACAAAATCTTTATTAATATCATAATCTGCATGTAATCCAACTAATGTTTTATTTTGAATTCCAAACATTGAATTATTTTCTAATGATATCTTTATTGGAGTTCCTGAATTAAGAATTCCCTCATTAATAATTGTTACACGACCCATATTATAATCAACTGTGTAATCCTGATTTTCAACTAACTTTTGTGAACCGGCAGTAACTGTAACGGAGCCCTCAGGAACATTCATTGCATTTAGTCTAATTTCTGCACCTGATGCACCTTGATAACTTCCTTTAATTCTAAATTTATTTAATTCAGGATATTGCTGAGCTACAGTAAGAGTAGAGTCATATAAGGCTTGAAAAACATATTTATCTGCTAAATTTTGATCAGTAAACTGACTTCGCAAAAACTCTCCAAAAGGTTGTAATACTGGAAATATAATTCTTCCATTTGCAGATTTAACAGTTAAGCCTTCAATAAAATCAAAAACACCATCAGATTGATTATCCATCTGCTGATTTAGCTGATCTACATTAATTATTTTTATTAATGGAATTCCTTCTAGATTTCCCTCAGGAATATAATTTGTCAAAGCACCAGATTCCTCCGTATTTTCATAAACTACGTCTAAAATAAAACCATTACTACTCATTTGATATGCGCCCAATGCATATATATTTTTCATCATTAAATGCCAATTTGGGTAATTTGGTGAAAAATTTGTTCCTTTTAATAATTTCACAATTAATGATTGAGGAGCTGTTGGCCCTGAGTTAGTAAATTCTCCTACTTGATATGTATTATTTCCAATAGTATACTGAAATGCTACTGCTAAAACTTCATCATTATTTAAGGCTTGATTTAATGAAATATAACCTAACTGAGGATGAAGAGAATATTCTTGTTCAGTTAATTTTCTTGCTCTTTCTAACTTTTCATAATCTTGACCATTTAAAAAACCAATACCAATCTGCGAAGAAAAAACATTATTTACATCATTAATATCTCTAATTCCAATAAACTGGTTTGTTAGAGACTCGTACATGTCATTAGCAGAATTATTATCAGGAAAAGTACCGCCATTTGACAAAGTAAACTGTGTATTATAAATATTATTACCTGTCTCACCTAAATCAAGAAATGAAACAATATTTCTTGTGTCATTTGTAGTACCTGTTTTATTTGTTATCCAAACTTCAACTTTAGTTATATTAATTGGTGAATTCACAAATGGTAATTGGCTTAATGCTTGATCATAATTTTCTTTAAAATAATGTGCTAAAAAGAAATGCTTGTTTGATTCATATTGATCAGCATATATATCAAATTCCGAAGTTTGTGCCCCACCACTTACTTCAATCTCTGACATTGAACTTTTTTGTTGTGATAATATTCCTGTTATTGTAGTTCTACCAAATTGCATTTGGGTTTTAAACCCAAATAAAGATTGGCTACCGGTAATTAGTGATCCATTAAGTGGTAAACTTACATTTCCAACCTCTATTTTTTTAACAATTTCATCTTCATAGCCGGTATATTCTAATTTCATATTGTTTTCAAAATCAAAAGTTGCTTCAGTGTTAAAATTTGTTGTAAGTTTTAATTTATCACCAATTTTACCTATTACATTCATTTGTATTTTTTCTTGAAAATCAAAAGTTGTTGTTCTTCTTTGCTCCTCAGTGAGTGAAGGATTATCTAACCTATTAATTTTTAGTCCAAAAATTAATTCTGCGGAACCTTGAGGTCTAATATCTACCGAATTTCCACCAAAAACTTTATCAAAGGCTTGACCTGGAATATATAGTTTAGGTATACCAAATCTTGTGTTTTGCTGAGAACTTCTATCTTTTGACCTTCTGTTCCAATAATCCGAAATTGATTTGTTGAAATTATATTTTTGGAACTCATCAAATGACATGATATTTGGGTAACCTAACTTGAAATCACCTATTTTTTTTTGCATTAAATATTGATTGTTTTTCAAATCATATGTAGTTATAAAATTAAAATTAGATGGATTACTCATAAATAATCCACTAGATGAATTTGAATTATATGGATATGGAAGATTATATTGATTCTCTAAAGAATCTGGATTTGCAGATACAGCATTTAAAATTGAGATCAATACAAAAAAGAAAACTAAAAAAAGTTTATATATATTATTTATGATCAAAATTTATCGTCTTAATTATAAGACAGCTACATTTGACTTAAAGCCATCTTTACTAAATCTTCAACACTAGTAATTTCAGGATTTTCTTTAAGTACTTTATCTATCTTTTGTTCAGCACCTTTTTTAGCAAAGCCTAAAGCTAGTAATGCTGATAACGACTCATCTTTGATTGTATTGTCCTTTTCAAACAAAATATCAGATGTAGGTAGGCCTTTTGCAACCTTATCTTTTAAATCAATTATGATACGTTGGGCAGTTTTTGCTCCTATTCCCTTAACGTGTTGAATTGCAGAAACATCAGCAGTTGTAATGTAAGAAACTATTTCACTAGAGTTGTATGTTGATAAAATTACTTGAGCAGTACTTGGTCCAACTCCTGAAACGCTAATTAAATTTCTAAATAAATGACGTTCATTTTGATCGTAAAAACCATAAAGTGTGTGTGAGTCTTCTTTAATTGATAAATGAGTATATAATTTACATAACTCACCATCAATTAAGGAAAAAGTTTGTAAAGAAATATGTATTATGTAACCTATTCCATTACAATCTATAACAACATGAGTTGGTGTTTTTTCTAATAACTTACCTGAAATTTGTGTAATCATAATGACTATTTAATTTAAAAGAAAACCCTGTACTTAGACAAGGTTTTCAAAATTTTTTATTTAATAATTTATCTAGTTAATTATTAATTTCTTTACCGATACTACACGCTTATTTACTATTAAATTACCAAAATAGATTCCCGAGGTAAAATCACTTGTAATTATATCTAAAACTCCTGAATTATCTAAATCAAAACTTTGAACTTTATTTCCTAAAATATCAACTAAATCAAATTGAGCATTTTTTTCTGCCACATATTTAATACTTGTCTTGTTATCAGTTGGATTTGGATAAAAATCATTTAGCCCTATATCATAATTTAATTCATTTATTGTACTAAGATTATCATTAAAATGAACAGTTAAGCAAGTAGAGTCTGATATATTTCCTAAGGGATAAAAACAATATTCTACAATAGCACGAGCTGAAGATGGAACTCCAGAAAATGCTGCGTCATAATATCCGGTAAAATTAGTTGAATCTGCATATCCGGCGGGAATAGTTCTAATGCCGGCAGGATCAGGCGAAATATAAGTTGTAGATGGCCAACAGCTAGTTCCCCAACAAAAATAATTTTGAGTACCCGCTGCTGTATCAATAATATTTTTTTGACATCTTACATCTAATGAATTGGATGTTATATTTTTTACAATTATGTGAGAAGCGATTGGAATTCCAGGATTACCAGAAACATAATTATCTCCAATCAGTTCTAAACTCTGAGCTTTAGTTTGATTTACAAAGAAAAATTGAGAAAAAAGGAATATAATTATTGGAATTAAAACAAAAGTTTTTTTCATATATGTTATTTTGATCAAATATAATAAATATTGACATAAGTTTTTTTGACACAAAAACTAGGAAACTACAAGTTTTAAAGCTATATTTGTGGATAACATTTAATATTAAAATATAATTTATGATGAAAAATTTACTAACAATAGCTTTAGCACTAGTGACGACTTTTGCTTTTGCTCAAACTTTTGTAAGTACAACACCAGAAAATAAAAATGTTGTACTTGAAGAGTTTACTGGTATCTATTGTGGTTTTTGTCCAGACGGGCATGTTATTGGACAAGGTCTACATGATGCTAATCCTAATGATGTTTTCTTAATAAACATTCATACTGGAGGATACTCAAATCCTAATGGGCCGAATGACCCTGACTTTAACTGTCTTTATGGAGCTGCAATTGGAGCTGCTTCTGGATTAGCAGGTTACCCTGCTGGAACGGTTAACAGAGCAACTTTTGCAGGTATTTCTCCTCAAGGAAGCCCTGGCACAACTGCTCTAAGTAGAGGAGATTGGGCAGCAGCTTCTGCAATTATTATGGCAGATCCTTCATATGTAAATATAGGAGC
>CAZJXE010000079.1:0-5087 GCA_964549835.1 uncultured Weeksellaceae bacterium | reverse complement strand
AATCACCTCTTCTTGGGAATGTATTGCCAAAAGCACTTTCATATAAACCAGAACTACCAGTAAGTATTAATGAATCTACTTTATCAGGATACATCTTGGTAAATATTAACCCAATATGTCCACCCATTGAATTTCCTAAAAGTGTTGCCTTTTCAATTTTAAGGTGACTCATAAATTTAAATAGGTATTCAGCTTTGTTTTTTACTGAACATTTTAGATAAGGAGTTTCAAATAGTTTTAAGTCTAATCCATAAACTCTGTATTCATGTGAAATGAAATCGACCATATCACCAAAATTCTCAACACCACCCATAAGGCCATGTAAAAGAATAATAGGTTTCCCTTGTCCTTTATCTAAATATGTAAAACCTCCTGAAGATTTAACCATTGATTTTTTCTAAAGTGCAAAGAAACAAAAATTTAAATTAAGGGTCATTGAAAGCTTTCCACATTCTTAATTACAATAGCTTTCGAAGTAAGGTGGTAAAAGTTTTCAACAAAGTGGGATAATGTGGTAAATAGTGGGGTAATTTATTATATTTACAGTTATGATCAATATTTTAGGCACATATGAATGTAAAGCTGATTCAAAGGGAAGAATAATGCTTCCTGCGCCATTAAAAAAGCAAATTTCTTCTGTGTTAAAAGAAGGTTTTGTTATAAAACGAAGTGTTTTTAACACATGTCTTGAAATTCACCCAATGTTAGAATGGAGAAAAATTGTTGATCAGGTAAATCAATTAAATCGTTTTGTTAAAAAGAATAACGACTTTATAAGATCATATATGTCAGGTTTAAAAATCGTTCATGCTGATTCTTCTTCAAGAATATTAATTCCAAAAGACCTAATTGAATTTGCCAAGTTAGAGAAACAAATTGTATTGTCTTCTTCAGTGAATATTATAGAGGTCTGGGATAAAAAGGAATATGAAAAATCAGTATCAAAATCACTGAAAAAGTTTGGTGATTTGGCTGAAGAAGTAATGGGAAATAAAAACTTTAATGACATACCATAAACCTGTTTTATTGGCTGAAAGTATTGAAGGTTTAAATATAAAACCTGACGGTATTTATGTCGATGTAACTTTTGGGGGAGGGGGTCATTCTAAAGAGATATTAAAAAATTTAAAAAATGGGTTTTTATATGGATTTGATCAAGACTTGGATGCTGAAAAAAATTCTATTAAGTCTAATAACTTTAAATTCATTCGATCTAATTTTAGATATATCAAAAATTTTTTAAGGCTTGAAGGAGTAAAAAAAATAGATGGACTAATAGCTGATTTAGGTATTTCTTCATTTCAAATTGATACGCCAAAAAGAGGTTTTGCTCACAAACACGATTCTATTATAGATATGAGAATGAATGTTGATTCTGATTTTGGCGCAAAGGATATTTTAAATTCATATTCAGAAGTTGAAATAGCTAGAGTATTTTATGATTATGGAGATATTAAACAATCACGAAAAATAGCAAAACTAATAGTTAAACAAAGAATTATAAAGGAAATTCATACGACAAAAGATTTAATAAAAATTTTAGAAGGTATGTATCCTAAAAAAATTGAAAATAAGTTTTTGTCAAGAATTTTTCAGGCATTAAGAATCGAAGTAAATGATGAAGTAAATGCCTTAAAAGATTTGCTTACGGATGTTGTGGATATTTTAAAAACAAAAGGAAGGTTAGTTGTTATTTCATATCATTCAATAGAAGATAAATTAATTAAAAATCTAATTAATAAAGGAAATATTGAGGGAGATATTAAAACAGATTTTTATGGAAATAAGGTCAGCGTGTTTAGTTCTGTGAATAAGAAAATTATAGTACCAAACAAAAAAGAGTGTAATGATAACTCAAGAGCAAGAAGTGCAAAATTAAGAATAGCAGAAAAAATATAAATGAAAAGAAAAAAATCTAACGTATCAATTCTATCAATTCTAAAAGGAGATTTTTTCTCTAAAAAACAAAACACTAAATATTTGCCATTCTTATTATTAATAGTTCTGCTCTTATTGATTAACATAAGAGTTTCTTTTAATGCTGAAAAATTAGAAAAAAAATCAATTTTACTTGAAAAGGAGGTTGCTGATTTAAGACTGACATATATAACTACAAAATCTCAATTAATGAGTTTGTACAAAAGATCGAAAATTGAAGAAATGGTACTTGACCAAGGATTAAAAACCTCACTATATCCACCTTACATAATTGATGCAAATGAAGAATAAAATTAACAATAGAGTAGTTTTTTTATACATTTTTATTTGTGTAATAGCATTAGTTGTTGTTTCAAAAATTTTAATTATTCAAAAAATAGATCAAGAAGTATCTTCAGTAAATATTCCAAAATTAATTAAGATAAAAGCACCTAGAGGAAATGTTTTTTCTGATGATGGTTCTCTTCTTGCAATATCAATGCCACTTTATAATATTTATATGGATTTAAGTGTTATTGAAAAAAACACTTTTAATTCAGAAGTAGAATCATTATCAATTTCATTATCAAGACTTTTCAAAGACAAATCTGCCCAAGAATATGAGGAATATTTGAGAGAATCAAGAAAAAGAGAGAAAAATAAATTTGTTAAGCTAAAGAACAAAGTCACTCACAATGAACTCAATTTATTAAAAGACTTTCCAATCTTAAAGTTAGGCAAATATAAAGGAGGTTTAATTATTGAAGAAAGACCTAATCGTGAAAATCCATTTGGATTGCTAGCAAAAAGAACTATTGGTTTATTAAGAGAATCTAATCCAATTGGGATTGAACGTGCCTATAACAAAACTTTATCTGGTAAAGATGGCTGGCAATTAAAGCAAAGAATATCTAAAAACTTTCTTAGAAATGTTGATTCTGAATTAAATGTAATTCCAAAGTCAGGAAATGATATTGTTACAACAATTAATATTGATATACAAGATGTTACAGAGAACGCATTGAAAAAAGCATTAAAGTTTCATGATGCTGATTGGGGGACAGTTGTTGTTATGGAAGTTAACACTGGTAATATAAAGGCAATAGCGAACTTAAAAAATAATGATGGAACTTTTGATGAATACTATAACCATGCAATTGCAGAACATTCTGAGCCAGGTTCAACATTTAAGTTAGCATCTATAATTGCTGGTTTGGAAGATGGTTATTATTCACTTTTAGATTCAGTAGATACTGAAGATGGTACTCACAAGTTTTATAATGAAATTATGAGAGATTCAAAAAAGGGTGGATATGGTAAAATTACTATTGGAGAAGCTTTTGTACAATCCTCAAATGTTGGAATTTCAAAGATTACAAATAAGTTTTATAAAAATAATCCTAAAAAGTTTATTGATAGGATTTATAAGATGGGCTTATGTACACCTTTAGATTTAGAACTTCCATATCCAAATAGTTTGCTGGTCAAACAACCTGGCGGGCCAGGATGGTCTGGTGTGACCTTGCCATGGATGTCAATAGGATATTCCCTAAGATTAACCCCAATACATATTTTAACTTTTTATAATGCTATTGCAAATGATGGTGTTATGCTTAAGCCGTTATTTACAACTAAAATTTTAAAGGACGGAAACTTAATCTCAAAGAATACAAAAGAAGTAATTAATTCTGCAATTTGTTCCAAAAAAACAATAGATGATATTATGCCATATTTAATAGATGTGGTAGAAAGAGGAACAGCTAAATCAATAAAAAATAAGCAATATAAAATTGCCGGCAAAACAGGTACATCTTTGATAGCATATGGAAAGAAAAAAGAAGATGAAATAAAAAAATATCAAGCATCATTTGTTGGGTTTTTTCCAGCAGAAAAACCTAAATATTCTTGCATTGTAGTAGTAAATAATCCTAAAGAAAATGGCTTTTATGGAGGTAATGTAAGCGCACCTGTTTTTAAAGAAATCTCCGACAAGATTTTTGCATCTGATATTTTAATTCATGATCAGATTCCAACAAATACTATTATTGATGATTATCCCTTTATGGCACAAGGAAAAACTGATGAAACCCAAAAAATATTAGACCATCTTTTATTAAAGTACACTTCAACCAAATCTGATTGGATGGTTCAGAGTTATAATAAGAATCAAATAAAATTAGACACAAGAAGTATTGAAAAAGATTTTAAAAATGGAATAATGCCTAATCTTTTTGGCATGAATTTAATGGATGCAGTTTTTTTGTTAGAAAATATGGGTTTAGATGTAAGTTTTGAAGGAGTTGGTCATATAACAAATCAATCAATTAAAAAAGGAAATAAGATTTCAAATTATAAGGAAATAAAATTAATAGCTTCTTAATGAGATTAAATGACATATTAAAAGATATTGATGTTCTAGAAATTAAAGGTAATCGCACATGCGATATAATAAATTTTCATTTTGATTCAAGATTAATTTCTGAAAATGACATGTTCATTGCTATTAATGGTGTAACTCAAGATGGAAATAAATATATTAATAGTGCTATAGAAAAAGGTGCTTCAGTAATAGTTTGTGAGAAGATTCCACAGTTAATAAATGATAAAGTAACATATGTATTATCAAAAAATACAAGAAAAGCTTTGTCTAAAATCTCTTGTAATTTTTATGGAAACCCATCAAAAAAAATTAAACTTATTGGTGTTACAGGAACTAATGGTAAAACTTCTGTTGTAAACTTATTGCATCAGCTTTTCTCAAATCTTGGAGAGAAGAGTGGTCTAATTTCTACAGTTGGAAATTTGGTTGGAGATAAAAAAATTAAAAGTACACATACCACCCCTGATCCAAAGCAATTAAATTCTTTAATAAATAAAATGGTTGAAGAAAAGTGTTCTTATTGCTTTATGGAAGTTAGTTCTCATGCAATAGATCAAGAAAGAATATCGGACTTAAACTTTGATATTGCGGTATTTACAAATATTACTCATGATCATCTTGACTATCATAAGAATTTTGAAAATTATTTAAATGCTAAAAAATTATTTTTTGATAATTTGGATAGCACATCAATAGCACTAGTAAATAAAGATGATAAAAGAAATGACTATATTCTTCAGAACTCATCGGCTATAAAGTACACTTTTTCTTTAAAATCTTTTTCAAATTA
>CAZJXE010000078.1:0-5134 GCA_964549835.1 uncultured Weeksellaceae bacterium | reverse complement strand
TTTGGAGTTGAGTCGGAAGTTTCTTATCCAAGAGACAGAATCTTCAAACCATCTGATGCATATTACACTTCTAGAGAAGTAATCCGTGCAGTTGCGGTTTCTGGTAATCCAATTGACCTTGTTGGGCAAGTATTGTATCAAGAAGCAGATGCAAACGATCCAAATGTTGATGCAGCAAGAATTTACGTAAAAGGTGTCGTAGAAGTCTTTACAGAGAACGGAATAATTTATGAAATAGACGTAGATACCAATAATGCACTCGGAACATTCGTAACTCCGTATAAAACTGTTCTAGCAGAAGATTTAGGTGCAAACTTAACAGATAATGTTGTAACAGTCGATTCTACACTTGGATGGCCAGAGACAAATGGTAGATTTAGGATAGAAGATGAAATAATCAGTTATACCGACAAAACAGTTACACAATTCATAGGATGTAACCGTGCAAGAGAAAATACAAGTAATGTAGCACACGATGCAGGGCAAGAAACGTTTGCTGCGTTTAAAATCTACGGAAACTCAAATATAGACAACTCGGAGATACAATTAAAGATATTTGGTGGAACTAGAGGAGTTGTCCTTAATAGTGGTGGTAAGTTCTATCTACCAGACTCAAAAGTCACTACACCCGCTGCACCAGGTTTTGATAGCATTGATCCTATCTGGGATAGTTTTGTATATAATGTTAGACGTGCTCTCAGAGGGTCTTCAGCGACTCTAGGAGCGACTGCAAGCAATGGATCGGTTAGATGCACCGTAACGACCAAAGAGAAGCATAGATTGGTCAGAGATGACTCAGTTAGGATTCTAAACGCTCCAGAAGACATTTACAACAATAGTCACACCGTTGTTGGTATTGTTGACGAGTTTACATTTGAGTTTATCTTCTCAACACGTCCTGCACAACCTATATCAGGATTTGAGTTCTATATTGCTAGAGAATTCGCATTTGGAACTTCTGATGACAATTCTATCAATATTGCAATATCAGGAACTACTGGAGACGTTCAAAACACATATAAGTCATCAACCGACGCAATAGTCGCAAGTACAGGTATACCGACTCATAAGATAGGACCTTTTGCTGCTACAGATCTAGATCCTGGCAACCAGAGGTATTTGAAGCGTATTCCTCTTACACCAAGTATTAAATCCCAGAAAACCTCTACACCAATCGGTCAGATCGGTATTGGAGCAAATGGAGTCCCACTATTCTCATATAAGTCTGAAACTAAGAAAAAGTATGGTGGTATCAAATCTATTGAAAGAATTAACGGTGGATCAGGATATGACATCACAAACCCACCAACTGTAGAGTTTGAACCAGAATATAAGTTAGATACCACATATGCAGGATTAACTAGAGTCACATACAACGGAAACAGATATCAAGCACTGAATGCTGGTAAATCTTCCGCAACAGCATATCCAGTCCATACAGCAGGGAACTCAACTGTAGGAACTGTTGATTGGTTATATGAAGGAACCTCCGCAACTGCAGGAGTTGTTATTACAGGTTCTGTAACTTCTATCAACGTTACTAACGGAGGAAGCGGATATACGACTCAACCAATCGTTTCTATTGTAGGTGGAGGAGCAACAAGCGGAAACCAAGCGTTTGCTACCGCACAAATTACGGAAGGAACCGTAACTGGTATTACTATTGTCAATGGAGGTGCGGGATATACAAGCGTTCCTACTATATCAATCTCTGGTGGTGGAGGAACAGGTGCAACTGCTGTTGCAGTATGTCGAGGTCCTGTAGATAGTATTAACATAGTAAATGCAGGATCGCAGTATAGTTACGAACCAACGATCAATCTAATCAGTGGAAGCGGTGCTGTTGCGTATCCATCAATCCTAAACGGAAAGATCGAGAGTATTATTGTTACATTCGGTGGTAGTGCATACTTTGGTCCTCCTGATGTTGTAATCACTGGAGATGGTATTGGTGCAACCGCATTTGCTACTGTTGACCTAAGCACAAACATTGTTACTAGTATTACTGTATCAAGTAAAGGTATTGGGTATACTGCGGGTTCTACACGAATTGATATCATATATCCTGGTTCTGGTGCACAGTTCCAAACTAAACTTACAGAACTATCCATAAACGAAGCAGCAACTGGAAATGAACTAGGAGATGGTAACTTTGTATCACCTAAGACTACAGACGTATTTGGTGGTGGATGTTTCCAAGGTGAGAACTATTTGATCTACGGTGGAGAATACGGATACCTTTACAATCCAAAGCAACTACGTTTCTTACTTAAGGACAGTATTGGTCTTGACACTTCTAACGTATTACAAGAATTACCTCCTACAGTGCACTCACCTATTATTGGTTGGGCATATGACGGACATCCGATCTACGGACCTTATGGATATGAAGATCCAGAGAACACTGCACCATTTAACGCATACAAACGTATTAGAAGCAGTTATAGAGTAAAGACTAGCAGAGAGTCTCTTCTAAGCGGTCTTACAGACCCTCTAGGGACTTATATTGAAGATTATGAGTATGTGGAAGGTTTAGGTGATTTAGACCGTTATAATGGCAGATTCTGCGTAACTCCAGAATATCCAAATGGAATATACTGTTACTTTACAACTATTACAGGAACAACTGGATTCCCCGCATTCCCATACTTTATAGGATCAGAATTCTATGGAGAAGCAGATGCTGTAAACTGGAATGGTAATGGACTGCAGAAAAACTTTACAGAAGACGCAATACGTTACAGAGCTCCATTTGTAGGTGTTGACAATATTGTTGCAAAGAGAAAACCGTTAGACAATCAAATTGACTTCTTCCTAGCATTAGAAGACAGCACAACATTGATTGTGATGGAAACAGGTGAGACACTCACATATATTGAAGATGGTATTGGATATTATAGTTACTACCCATTCATCAGAGGTGGAACTGCGGATTCTCTAGTAGTGTCATCTACAAACAAGTTTTCTTCCGCTGGTATTGATCAATACCTTGTAGAAGGTGGTGGTAAAGATTATAAGGTTAACGACAGACTTTCATTCGATAACACAGGAACTGGTGGAGATGGTGTAAGTGCTGTTGTGTCTCAAGTAGAAGGTGCGACTGTAAGTGGATTGAATCTAGTTTATGCACTAACATCAACCGATGGTATTAATAAGTATTACGGACAAGTTGTAACTTCCACTAATCATTACCTACAAGTCGGAGATAGTGTTAATATTTCCGCTACTGATAATTCATACACTCGAACATTAACAACTAAGGTTATTAATGGAAACTATCACTTCAAGTATTTTAATCTTGTAAGTATGAAGTTGTTGGATGCTTGGGCAGCAACAACCGCATATACATGGGGAGATCTAGTTTATGTTGCTAATAGAGTATATCGAGCAAATGCATCTGGAACATCTGGAAGTTCTTCTCTTACACATACATCAGGTAGTGCATCAGACGGAACTCTAACATGGACATATGTAAGAACACGTACAGATGGTAATTTGTTCCAAGATGGATGGAGTAGCATTACAGGTGGGTCAGGGTATACAAATGGAACATACACAAACGTTCCACTAACAACTAATGGAGATGGACTAACTGCTAAGGCAACTATTGTTGTTTCTGGTGGTGCTGTAACAATTGTTACAATTACAGACTTTGGATATGGATATGATATTGGAGATACAATATCGGCATCAGACACCAACCTTGGCAATGGAGGTGGATCCTCATTCAGTATTACACTAACTCAAGTAGTAAGAGAAACTGAGTGCCAAACAGATCTAGCACATCAACTTAAAACAGCAGATCTAGTCAATATCTCAGGTGTCTCACCTGTGTCTTACAATAAGGCAAACTATATTGTGGTTAGAACAGAAAACCTTAATAGATTTACTGTAAAGAGAAACTATGCTTCAACAACTGCTGCTAACGTAACTACAGGTAATAATAGCGGTCCTGCAGACGTTTATGTCAAAGAACCAAACTTATCATTAATAGACGGACACTCATACATCTTCAATACTTCAGATTCAAGCAATACTGGAAAAGTATTGTCATTTACACTGGATCCAAGTAATACAGATGTATTCACCTACAAAAATATTATTGACGAGACTAGAGACGCAATAACAAACGAGCAAGAGTCAATAACAACTAAAATGACAGGGTTGCCTGGTATTTTCTATTATCATGATATAAAACACATCATTACTGCACCAAACACCTTTACCGTTACTGTTGCAGCAAAAACAAGTGCACATCCTTTAAATGGTTATGGATCTGGCAATGGATATTATATTACAGGTGACAAATATGGATCTGTAACAGAATCTCCTGCTTTATCAATGTCTCGTGGATTGACATATACCTTTAACCAGAATGATGCATCAAATAGCACCCATGCAATTTACTTCTCTACAAGTGAGGATGCATATGGTGGCACACTTAGATATGAGACTGGAGTTGTATACAGAATTAATGGTGACGTAGTTACATGGGCAGACTATAATAGTAATTTCACTACAGCCACAAGTCGTAGCGTTTCTATCACACTTGCTGTCGATGCTCCAGATACATTGCACTATGTTTGCCAAAATCACCTTGCAATGGGTAATGCAATTACTGTTAAGAGTGATGTTACCAATAGTAGGTATATTAATGTTATTAATGATCCTATCTTAGGAACTCATACAATAACTTCAAAGGCAGATCAGAATTTTACATACTTGATTGCAACTGCACCTGAGACTGGATATAATACAGGTATATCATACTCAACAAACTCGATATACCCATCTGGCGGTGTTGCTACTATAACAATCGGTGATCCAGGCAGAAATTATCAATCTCTACCAAAATTAAGTGGATCTACTAGATCTGGTTCTGGTGCAACTGCTATAGCGACTATTTCTGGTGGATTGTCAAATGTATCACTATCAAACAACGGATCTGGATATAATCCTGCAGACTTACCTGGTTGTGTCGTTACAATGCCAGATTTTGTAGATCTGACTCTAGAGAACGTATTGGGTAACTTCTTACCAGATGAAATTGTTATTAGTAAAGCAGTTCAAGATAATAGCACTGCTAGAGCTAGAGTTCTAAGTTGGAATGCAATTACATCAACATTGAGAATAC
>CAZJXE010000077.1:0-5176 GCA_964549835.1 uncultured Weeksellaceae bacterium | reverse complement strand
GTTCCAATACTTGATGGATCATCAAAAAAATTCATTGAACTTTTAAGAAACTCAACAATCAAAGAGCAGTCGTCAATAAAGAAATCAATTAGAATAACTAAAAAGCATGTTATTAAAATTGATGAAAACGAGTCCTATTATCAGATAGAACCATCTGAAAATTTTAGTGTTGAAGTTAAGTTAGATTACGATGCAAGATTTTTAAAAAATCAAATTGCTGTATTAGAAGATATTAATAAATTTGAAGACCAAATTTCTTCGGCAAGAACTTTTAGTTTTCTTAATGAAGTTGATTATTTAATTAAAAATAATCTAATAAAAGGTGGGAATCTTGACAATTCAGTAATTATTGTCAATGAGAATGCTAATGAAGATGTTAAAAAGTATTTAATTGATAAGTTTGGAAAAGAAAACTTATCGTTTGAAATTGGCAAATTATTAAATAAAAAAAAGTTACGATTTGATAATGAGCCTGCAAGACATAAGTTGCTTGACTTTATTGGTGATTTATCTTTAATTGGAAGTAATATTCAAGGTAAAATCACTTGTTTTAAGCCAGGGCACAAAAGCAACTATGAGTTTGTTAAAAAATTAGATAAAATTATGAGTGAAGAAAATAGAAAAATTGCTCCTAAAATTGATTTTAGTGAAAAGCCATATTATGACATTAATGACATCAAAAATATACTTCCACATAGAGAACCATTTATTTTTATTGATGAAATAAGAGATTTGGGAGAAGATTTTATTGTTGGTGTAAAATATGTTAAAGAGGACGAAGATTATTTTAGAGGTCATTTTCCTGCAGAACCAGTAATGCCTGGTGTTTTACAACTAGAAACTATGGCACAAGCTGGTGGTGTTCTTATTCTTACCACTGTTGAAAATCCTCAGGACTACTTAACATTCTTCATGAAAATTGACAATGCTAAGTTTAAAAAAAAGGTTACTCCTGGTGACACTATAATTTTTAGATTAAATCTTATTTCTCCTATTAGAAGGGGATTATGTCATATGCATGGCAAAGGTTTTGTAAATGGTGAGATTGTTGTAGAAGCTGATCTTTTGGCACAAATAGCTAAAAAGAATTAATGCATCGTTCACTATCATATATTGACCCTCAAGCAAAATTAGCTAGAAATGTTGTTGTAGAACCATTTGTGACTATTGAAAAAAATGTTGAAATAGGTAGTGGAACATGGATTGGTTCAAACGTTACGATTATGGAAGGAGCAAGAATTGGAAAAAACTGTGAAATTTTTCCAGGTGCAGTTATATCTGCTATACCTCAAGATAAAAAATTTAAAGGGGAAGAAAGTTTAGCAATCATTGGAGACAATACAGTTATCAGAGAATGTGCAACAGTTAATAGAGCAACAAAAGTTACAGGAAAAACAATCGTTGGTAATAATTGTTTAATAATGGCATATGCTCATATTGCGCATGATTGCGTAATCGGTGATAATTCGATTATAGTTAATAATGTAGCTTTAGGAGGACACGTGGATATTGGGGAATATGCAATTGTTGGAGGCTTAACGGCAGTTCATCAATTTGTTAAAATAGGAAAACATTCAATTGTTTCTGGTGGATCGTTAGTAAGAAAAGATGTGCCCCCATACGTTAAAGCAGGAAGAGAACCTTTATCATTCGTTGGTATTAATTCTATTGGCTTAAGAAGACATAATTTTTCTGATAAAGATATTGAAGAAATTCAAGAAATATATAGAGTATTATATCAAAAAAACAATAATAATACTCAGGCTATCAATAAAATTGAAATTGATTTTAAAGTATCAATAATAAGAGATGAAATTATTGATTTTGTTAAAAAATCAGTAAGAGGAATTATGAGAGGATATAATCAAAAATAATTTAATATGGCAACTACAGCAGATTTTAGAAACGGCTTATGTATTCAACACAATGGTGAACCATGGAAAATAGAAAGTTTTCAGCATGTTAAACCTGGAAAAGGCCCTGCTTTTGTAAGAACTAAAATTAGAAATCTAAATACAGGAAGATTACTTGAAAACACTTTTACATCTGGAGTAAAAATTGAAACAATTAGAATTGAAAATAGAAAATATCAATTTTTATATGCTGAAAACAATGACTATCATTTAATGAATATTGATGATTATGAACAAATAACATTACAAAAAGATTTCATTGAAAATTCCCACTTTCTCAAAGAAGGTGAAAATATAGAGGTTTTGTTTCATGCTGATGAAGGCTTACCACTTTCTGCATCACTTCCCTCTCATATAGTTTTAGAAATTCAACATACTGAACCAGGTGTCAAAGGAAACACAGCTACCAATACTTTTAAGCCTGCTACAACTGAAACAGGCGCAACTATACAAGTTCCATTATTTATAAATGAGGGAGACAAAATCAAAATTGATACCTCAAAAGGAACATATATTGAAAGAATTAAATAAATATTTTAATTACTAATTAGTTTTTAAAAAATGAAAAAACACAACTTTAGTGCAGGACCATGTATTTTACCACAAGAAGTTCTAAAACAAGCATCAGAATCTGTTCTTAATTTTAATAATGATAATTTATCATTGATTGAAATTTCTCATAGAAGCAAACCTTTTGTTGATGTAATGGAAAATGCAAAAAGACTTGTGAGAGAATTATTATCTGTGCCTAAAAATTATTCAATTTTATTTTTACAAGGGGGTGCTAGCCTAGAGTTTTTAATGGCTCCTTATAATCTTCTTTCAATTAATGGGAAATGTGGATATATAAATACAGGAGCTTGGTCTGAAAAAGCTATTAAAGAAGCTAAAAACCTTGGTGAAACTCTAATTATTGGAGATTCGTCTGATAAAAACTTTAATTACATACCAAAGAATCTAAATATTCCAAGTGATCTTGATTACTTACATTATACATCAAATAATACTATTTATGGAACACAATTTAAATCACTTCCTAGCACTAGTGATATTTTGGTTTGTGATATGTCATCAGATATTTTTAGTCAAAAAATTGAAGTAAATAAATTTGGGTTAATTTATGCTGGGGCACAAAAAAATATGGGGCCTGCAGGAACAACGTTAGTAATAGTAAATAATGATATTTTAGGAAAAACAGAAAGAAATATCCCTACGATGTTAGATTATTCTGTTCACATTAATAAAGAAAGTATGTTTAATACGCCTCCGGTTTTCCCTATCTATGTTTCCATGCTAACATTACAGTGGTTAAAAGATCTTGGTGGAGTTGAAGAAATAGAAAAAATTAATAAGAAAAAAGCTCAAATCTTATATGATGAAATTGATAGAAACTCAATGTTTGAAGGTTTTGCACATAATGATGATAGATCAACTATGAATGTAACTTTTAATATAATTAATGAGAGTTTACAAGAACAGTTTGATTCTTTATGTAATAACAACGGGATCAATGGCTTAAAAGGACATAGATCAGTTGGAGGGTACAGAGCTTCAATTTATAATGCTCTTCCAATTTCAAGTGTAGAACATTTAATTAACCTTATGCAAAAATTTGAAAAGAAAATATGATTAAAATATTAGCGAACGATGGAATTTCTAATTCAGGAGTTGAAAAATTAGAAAAAAATGGATTTATTGTAAGTACAAATAAAGTTTCTCAAGAAAATTTATCTGAAAAAATAAATAGTGAAGATTACGAGGTAATTTTAGTTAGAAGCGCAACACAAATAAGAAAAGATATTATTGATAGTTGTCCTAATTTAAAAATAATAGGTCGCGGTGGAGTCGGCATGGATAATATTGATGTTAAATATGCTAAAGAAAATAATATTCATGTTATTAATACTCCCGCTGCATCATCCTCATCTGTAGCAGAATTAGTATTTGCGCACCTTTTTGGAATGGTTAGATATTTGTATGAATCAAATAGACAAATGCCAATGGAAGGAGACACAAACTTTAAAAAGCTAAAAAAATCATATTCTTCAGGACAAGAATTAAATGGAAAATCTCTTGGAATTATTGGCTTTGGTAGAATTGGACAAGAGGTGGCAAAAATTGGAATTGGACTTGGAATGAAGATTTTAGCTCATGACAAATTTACAAATGAAGCAAATATTACTCTTAAATTTTTTAATGGAGAAAAAAAGACTTTTACTATTGAAACACTAGAGTTAAATGAAGTACTTAAAAATTCAGATTTTATCACACTTCATGTGCCAAAAGTTGATGATAAAGCAATAATTGGAGCTGAAGAAATTGGTTTGATGAAAAAGGGAGCAGGAATAATTAACACTTCAAGAGGCGGAAATATAGATGAAACAGCATTAATGTTTGCATTAGATAAAGAAAAACTAGCATATGCTGGTCTGGATGTTTTTGATAATGAGCCAACACCAAGCATTCATTTACTTATGCATAATGCAATTTCAATGACTCCACATATTGGTGCAGCAACATTAGAAGCTCAAGACAGAATTGGTATTGAACTAGCAGATCAAATCATTTCTTTTTTCAAAAAATAAAATGGCAACTGTAAAACCTTTTAAAGCTGTAAGGCCTACTAGGGACAAGGTTGGATTATTTGCTACCAGAACATATCTCAGCTATGATAAAAAAGGATTAAGAGAAAAATTACTTAATAATCCATATACATTTCTTCAAATTATAAATCCAGATTTTGAAAATAACAAGAAAATTAATAAAATAGAAAAGTTTAATCTCATTAATAAAGAATATAAAAGGTTTATTAAAGAGAAAATTTTAAAAAAGGAAGAGCAAGATGCTTTTTATATTTATGAATTAAATCATGAAGGCAGAAAATATAAAGGAATTATTGGTGCTACCTCTACAGAAGAATATTATAATGGTATTATAAAAAGACACGAAAAAACTATTGAAAAAAGAGAAAGTCTTTTCACAAAATATTTATCAATAATTAATTTTAATGCTGATCCAGTTTTACTTTCCTATAAATCAAATGAAGTAATTGATAATCTAATTGATCAACTTACTAGCTCTAGATCTGAATATGAATTTACAACCTCCGACAAAGCAACACATAAATTATGGGTCATTAAAAATTCAGAGAAAATCTCAAAAATTTCTAATGAATTTAAAAAAATAGACTCATTCTATATAGCAGATGGTCACCATAGAACAGCCTCATCATATAGACTTAGTAAAGAAAAAGGACCAAAATT
>CAZJXE010000076.1:0-5236 GCA_964549835.1 uncultured Weeksellaceae bacterium | reverse complement strand
GAGTCTCTTGATTATTCATTTAATCTTGTCTAAAATTGATAAATGCATTAAAAAGAACTGCGAAAGTAGTTAAACTGGATAAAAGAATTTGAGATTGAGATTTCTTTAAACCTTTAAACTTTGTGGGTTGAACATATACTAAGTCTTTATTATTTAAGTAATAGAAATTAGATTCTAATATTTTACTTTCTGTCAAATCAAAGAAATAGACTTTCTTCTTATTGTTATTTGATCTTACAATTTTTACCTTTCTAAGATTTCCATAGTCATTTATATCACCAGCCATTGCTAACGCATCAAAGATTGTAAGATTCTCTTTGTAAACTGGATACGTTCCTGGGTTATTTACTTCGCCCAAAACAGTTACTTCAAAATTAGCTAGCTTTACAACTACAAAAGGATCTATAATATATTCTTTAGCAAGATTGGTTATTGTTTCTTTTGCTTCATTAAGTGTTTGGTTTACTAAATTAACAGTACCAACATTTGGCAAATCTATATTTCCTTCTTGATTAACGGTAAATCCATTCAAATAGAGGTTAGCTGCTGTGGTAGTTGTATTTGCATTATTTGTATTTGTTTCAACATTAAATAATTTATTTGACTCTTCATTTCTACTAATGACTTTAATCATTAAAATATCACCTATTTCTATTTTATGTTTGGGTGGAATAGGAGATATTCCCCATCCCTCTTTATTAATACTGTTCATATAAGTAATTTTACTTACAGGTGTACAGGCATTAAAGCATAGGAAATATATTGATAGGATTATTAAAAAAAATAAATTATTATTTTTCATCAAATTATTTTTCACAAAGATAACAAAGTAAAGCTAAATAAGTCTTTTAAGCTCTTGATATAGCCTAGATGCAGGTAATCCCACAACATTTGAATATGAACCGCTAATTTTTTTAATTCCAATTAAACCAATCCACTCTTGAATCCCATATGATCCAGCTTTATCAAATGGTTTATATTTTTTAATATAATAGTCAATCTCATTTGTATCAATTTTATTAAAACTTACTTCTGTTGTTTCAGAGAATGAGATTTTTTTATCATTAACTAAAATACATACCCCAGTAATAACTTTGTGAGTATTTAAAGATATTTTTGAAAGAATATGTTTTGCGTCTTCTTCATCTCTTGGTT
This sequence comes from uncultured Weeksellaceae bacterium, assembly GCA_964549835.1. Taxonomy (GTDB): domain Bacteria; phylum Bacteroidota; class Bacteroidia; order Flavobacteriales; family BACL11. Next base: position 4,081 of record CAZJXE010000076.1, on the reverse strand, counting down.
TTGTAAGAATTTCATCTTTTAAAAGAACTACTGTATCAGCAGTTATTAATAAGTCATTTATTTTTATTTTGTTTTTAAGAGCTAAAGCTTTATTCTCCGCCAAAGTTATCGGTACTTTTTCTAAGTTTAAGTTATTTTTAATTGATTCATCAATATTTGAAGCGATTACCTTTACATTTAAACCTAATTCTTCAAGAATTTCTTTTCTTCGTGGAGAATTTGAACCAAGTATTATATTATAATTTTTTATTTTTTCTAGCATATCTAAATAAAGTTTTTGGTGAAAAATAGAATAGAAAAAATACCTAGTATCATAATTACTTTTGATAGTCTACTTAAAAATGAAAAGTCCTTTTTAATTTTTGCAAAATATGTTTTGTAAATAAAAATAAATACAAAAAATTGTAAAATAACTGTGTAAATAATCGAATTTATATCTGTTCCCCAGACTTCTATTTTTTGGTTATTTTCAAAACTCGAACGATTTAAACTATATTGAAAATATTGCCAATATCCAATCATTAACAAAACAAGGGTATTTATTAAATTAATAATAAGTTTTGTTTTTTTTAGGCCAAATTTTAATATTACTGTATTTGCATTTAATAATATATCACCCTCTTTATCTTCGACATCTTTTATAATTTCTCTAGAAAGAGTCATAAAGAAGGAAAAAATTGAATAAACTATTATTATTTTAAATATTATTATTGATGAGTTTTCAATTCCCATAACAGGTATTATATCAAATAAGCCAAGATTTATTATAGATAGAGCTATCAACCAGCTTACAACAAAATTTCCTCTTAAAAGTTTTATTTTTAGGCTTTTTGAATATTTCCAAAGTATAAATATTGAATACAAAAAAATTAATGAAAAAGTAGGTTTTTTGATAATCCAGGAAACATAAAAAATTAAAATAAAAGCCAAAATGTTAAAGATACAATACCAAATAATTGCAATTCTTGAGTCAATATTTTTATTTATGATTCTTTTATTGTCTCTATTAATTTTATCACTTTTTTCATCATAAATATCATTAATGATATAGCCAGCAGCTGTTATTAAAATAGTACTTAGTAAAAAGAAAATAAAATTGATATTACTAAGTGCAGGGTTGATTATAAATTCATTTATTAAAAAAAACTTAATAATACATTGTAAAATGATAATAATTATCAGATTTAGCGGCCTAATTAGTTTTATATAATTAACTATTTTTTTCATTAGAGTCAATTATGCTTTTGCTAATTAATTCATAAAGAAAATATATGTTTTTGTCTTTAATTAATTCTAAATGTTCATTTATTACTCTCATGTCTTTTCTTGATGCAGGACCAGTTTGTAGTTTAATTGGATTATCATTAATTTGAGAAAATGTTTTTTTAATTAAAGGAAGTAGTAAAGAAAATTCAAGATTAGAATTTTTCATAATATTTTTTGCAAGAACTAGCATGTGATTACTAAAGTTACATGCAATAACTGCAGCCAAATGAATTTTTTTACGTTCGGTAGAATTCACTTTCTCAACTTTATTTGAAAAAGATGAAGCTAAATCAAACAGTTTATTTTCAAATATTTTATTATTTGCCTCAATAAGAAAAGGAACATTATTGATTTTCATTTCAATATCTTTTTTAAACGTTTGTAGTGGATATAAAACACCAAAATCTGAAAAGTGATTTTTTAAAACTGAAATATTTGTATTTCCTGATGTATGTACAGTTGGATTCTTGGGTAAATCAGATAAAACCTTATTAATATTATCATCATTAATAGCAATTATTGTTAGATCTGCACTTATAATTTGTTTTGGGTCATTTGTCCATTTACAATTTAGAATATTTTTTAAATTTTTTGCTTTTTTTTCATTTCGACTAAATATTTGATTTACAATGTATTTTTTACGGTCAAGATTTATAGCTAAATGAGTGGCAACATTACCCGATCCAACGAGAAGAATTTTTTTCATTTGTCGATTTATATCCTCTAAAATATCATTAAAGATATCTAATAAATTTTAAAACAAAATTAGTAAACATATTGTAACTTTGTAATTCAATTTTTTCTAATGATTAAGGGCTTTTTAAAATTTTTATTTTCAGTAAAATTAGCATCACTTCTTATTGTTGTTTTTGCTGCAGTGATTGGATTTGCAACATTTATTGAAAATGATTTTGGTAGAGTAAGTGCTAAAGCTCTAATTTATTCAAAGTGGTGGTTTGAATTAATCCTTTTTATTTTAATAATTAATTTATTGTATAATATTAAACGCTATAATCTTTTAAGAAAGGAAAAATTAGCTGTTTTAACTTTTCATTTAGCATTTATAATAATATTAATTGGATCTGCCATAACTAGATATCATAGCTTTGAAGGAATGATGCATATTAGAGAAGGTGAAGATTCAAATACTATTGTTTCAGATGATGTTTTTTTACAAGTAAGAGTTGATGATAGAAAATTACAATTGGAATATGATAAAAAACTTTTTTTATCTGCTATATCAAATAATAACTTTTCTCTTCCTCTTGATTTTTTAGATAGTGATATTACAATTGAATATGTTGATTTTTTACCAAATGTCAGAGATACATTCATACGATCTGAAGATGGTGTTAAAACTCTACATTTAGTTGTTCCAGGTGATGATGGAATGCAATCCGAGTATCTAAAGAATTTTGAGCAGAAAAGAATCAAAAACAATGTTTTTACTTTTAATAACCCTTTGGAAGGTGCAATAAATATTGTAAATGAAGATAGTTCATTAATTTGTAATTCTCCTTTTGAAATTAACTCAATGAAAATGAGTGATCGATCTACTGATTCATATTTGCCAAATAAAAGTTTTGAATTATCAAAAAGAACCCTTTATACTGCCAATGATTTAAATTTTGTTTTAAAAGAAGTAATTGATAAAGGTAAAAGTGATATATATAGTAGCTCTAATGTAATGAAAGATGGTAGTGACGATGCTTTGAAGATTAATTTGACATGTAATGATGAGTCTAGAGAAATAACTTTATTTGGAGGAAAAGGTTTTACATCAAATTTTGAAGAATATAATATAGGAGGGTTATATTTTAACTTAGCATACGGATCCAAGAACTACTATACTCCATTTAGAATTGCACTTAGAGAGTTCCAATTAGAAAGATATCCTGGGTCACAAAGTCCTTCATCATTTGCTGCCGAGGTAACCGTCAAAGATGGTGCTTTAGTCAAGGATCATAGAATATTTATGAATAATGTTTTAGATTACAGAGGATATCGCTTTTTTCAATCTTCTTATGATCAAGATGAAAAAGGTACTATTTTGTCTGTAAATCATGATATGCTTGGAACAATAGTGAGTTATTTAGGCTATTTATTATTAGCACTAGGCATGGTTATGGTATTTTTTACTTCAAAAACAAGATTTGCCTTTTTAAATAAACAGCTCAATAAAATTAAAACAAAGACTATTTTATTTTTTGTGGGGCTATTGTGTTCTTTTAGTTTAAGTGCAGAGAATAACTTAGATAGTCTTCTAATTTCTAATAAAATTAATGATGATCATATTAAGAATTTTGAAAAATTACTGGTTCAAGATAATGGAGGTAGAATTAAGCCGGTAAATACTGTTTGTTCTGAATTTTTAAGAAAAGTCTCTAGAAAAGATAATATTGAAAATCAAAATGCTTCTCAAGTAGTATTAGGAATGATGAAAAACCCTAAATTGTGGAGTAATGTTCCAATGATTAAAATAAGTCATGAAAAATTAAAATTATTTCTTCAAACTGATGAAAATAGAGTTTCATTTAGAACTTTTTTTACTGATGAGGGTGATTATATTTTAAAAGACGAGGTACAAAGAGTTAATTCAAAAGCACCAATTGATAGAGATAAATATGATAAAGATATAATAACTGTTGATGAGAGAATAAATATTTGTTTTACAATTTATAATGGTGATATATTTAGATTTTTTCCATTAGCAAATGATCAAAATAATACTTGGTATACAGCCAGAGAAAATAGTTTTTTTTCTAATAAAGATTCTTTATTTGTTACTAATATTATGTTAATGTATATGAATGCT
>CAZJXE010000075.1:0-5316 GCA_964549835.1 uncultured Weeksellaceae bacterium | reverse complement strand
ACAGATAATTATAATCTAGATACCATTGACAAACCTATGATGCAATTTGCCAAGGCAGAATTATTATGTTTTCAAATGAAGTATAATGAAGCAATTTCTTTATATGATTCTATTTTATTTGAATTTAAGGGACATGATTTATCAGACGAAATTTATTTTAGAAAATATCAAATATATTTGGTTAAAAATAATTTTGAAATGTCTTTGAAAATGCTCAATACAATTATTGAAGAATTTTCTTATGAAATTTTAATAGACGATGCTTTGTACAATAGCGCAAAAATTTATGACTACAGAATTAGGGATAAAGAAAAGGCAAGTCAATTCTATCAACAGCTTATTTTAGAACATGAAGGAAGTATTTATGTTTCTGAGGCAAGAGATAGATTTCGTATTTTAAGAGGAGATAAAATAGATAATGAATTATGATAATATATAATGTAACAGCAAATGTTAGTGATAATATTTGCAGTGAATGGTTAAGGTGGATGAAGGAAGATCATATTCCAAAAGTTTTAAAAACAAATCTGTTTCTATCAGCTAGTATTAATAGGATTATTTCAAATAGTGATTCTGGTACTACTTATGCTATTGCATATAAGACAAAGTCAATGGCTAATCTTCAAAAGTATGAAACAAATTATGCTCCTAAGTTAAGAGATGAGTATAATTCTAAATTTTCTAGTCATGCTCCAACTTTTAGAACAATTATGAGAGTAGAGGAAGAATTTTAAATTAATTTAAAAAAGGATTATTTTTTCTTTCATCTCCTACAGTCGTAATAGGACCATGACCACAATAAATAATTACATTATCATCTAAGGATAGTATCTTATTATTAATAGTTTCTATTAAAGTATTAAAATCACCACCCGGAAGATCAGTTCTTCCAATACTATTTTTAAAAATTACATCGCCTGAAATTATAAAGTTATCTTTAGCAGAATACAACGAAATATGTCCAGGAGCATGTCCAGGAGTAAATATTACTTTCAATTCACTGTTGCCAAAATTTACCATGTCTCCTTCATTTAAAAATCTTTTTGGATTTGGAGAATTTTCGTAATCGACGAATCCATAAATTTTTGCAATTTGATTTGATTCATTAAGTAGGTTTAAATCATTTTTATTAATTTCTAAATCGATATCCCAATTGCTAGAGACAAAATTATTGCCAAGTATATGATCAATATGGCAGTGCGTATTTATTAGTTTTACAGGCTTAAGATTATTAGTAATAATATAGTTTTCAAGTATTTGTTTTTCTTCATTATTATAACAGCCTGGGTCAATTATGATACATTCATTTGTAGAGTCTGATAATACAATTGTATTTTCTAAAAATTGATTAAATGGAAAAATTTTAATCTTCATAGTAAGCATTTTTACAAAGATATAAGTTATTTATATTTGTATATAAATATTTAAATAGTGATTGAAGAAATTAAAAAGTTAAGTGAGGTTTTTTTTGATGATGTTGTTTCCATAAGAAGACATTTACATATGAATCCAGAACTTTCTTTTGAAGAATTTGAAACATCTAAATATATTAAAAAACTGCTTTCTTCATGGGATATAGAATATACAGATGGCTATGCAAAAACAGGGATTTTAGCTGTTATAAAAGGGGAATCACCTTTGTCAAAAGTTATTGCTATTAGGGCGGATTTTGATGCTTTGCCTATAAACGAAGAAAATGATGTTGACTATAGATCCAAGAAAAAAGATGTTATGCATGCATGTGGACACGATGCTCACACAGCTTGTTTGCTTGGAGCCATAAAAATTCTAAATGCTACCAAAAATTCTTGGAAAGGAACTATAAAATTTATTTTTCAACCGGCTGAAGAAAGATTGCCTGGAGGTGCAAATCAAATGATAAAAGAAGGAGTTTTAGAAAATCCCAAAGTTCAAAATGTTATAGCTCAGCACGTACTTCCAGAATTAGAGGTGGGTAAGGTTGGTTTTAGGTGTGGCACTTATATGGCTTCGACTGATGAGATTTATATAAATATATGTGGGGTTGGGGGTCATGCAGCTATTCCTGAAAAATATAATAATCCAATAATTGCATCCTCAGATTTAATTTTAAAATTAAATGATTTTTTTTATGATAAAGATGATGTGATTTTTGCAATTGGATATGTTAATGCTAGTGGTTCAACAAATGTGATTCCTAATAATGTAAATTTAATGGGAACATTTAGAGCTTTAGATGAAAATTTTAGAATTAAATCGCATAATAATATTAAAAAGATTGTAAATGAAGTTTGTGAAAAGTATAATGCAGAAATTGATTTAGAAATTAGAAAAGGATATCCAGCTCTTCATAATGACAAAGAATTTACAAAAAAACAAATTTATAATGCCAAAAAATATTTAGGACAAGAAAATGTTGTTGAACTACCAATTAGAATGACTGCTGAAGATTTTTCATATTTTTCAAATGCTTTGCCATCATGTTTTTATCGCTTGGGAACCGGTAATAAAAAAAGAGGGATTATTCACGGATTACATACTTCAAAATTTGATATTGATGAGAAGTCTTTAAAAATTGGAATGGGTATGATGGCTTATTTGGCAATCAATTCATAAGCTTATTTCCAATTTCTTTAAATTCATTGCAAAAAAGATCTATCCAATCTAATAATTGTTGTGATTTAATTTGATTATTTTCAAAATCTTTTCTTGCTCCATATATGATTCTTGGAAGCTGAATCATTTTCCATTCGTTCATGCAAATTTGACTTAAATGCATTGTAGATAAATAACTTTTTTCTCCACCACTCGCACATATTATTCCAAAAAACTTTCCTTCTACATTTTTAAAACATGTATCTAAAATAATTTTTAGAGAATCATTTATTGAATAATTATGTACCCCCATTGCAATTATTAAGTTGTCTGCACTAGATATTTTTTCAGTTAAATTATTCATTTGTTTAGACTTTGGTATGTGGTATGGAAATAAAGGTATTTCTCTAGCGTCAATAATTTCACTTTTCACACCTAAATGTTTAAGCTTTTTATTTACTTCATTGCATAGAATAAAAGATTTTGAATTTTCTGATAATGAGCTGGAAATTATTAAAGTTCTCATTTTAGTTAGCAACTTTAGAAATAAAATCAATCCTTAATATTCTAATTTCATCATCGGTGAATTCGTCTTCTTCAAATTCTTTTCTAGCTTCATCAAATGAAAATTCTTCAGTAGTTTTAAAAAAGTCATGAATTTCCTCAAGTTCCTCTTCATCCATCATATTATTAATAATATGAGATAAATTGACTTTTGTACCTGATTCAACAATGTTTTCAATTTCAGTTAAAAGTTCATCCATTGTTAAAGACTTGCCTTTTGCGATATCATTTAGGCTTATTTTTTTATCAAGAGATTGTATAATATATATTTTGTTATTTTTCTTATTTGCAACTGTTCTCACAACTATATCTACTGCTCTTTCAATATCATTCTCTTCAACATATTCTTTAATAACATCGATAAATTCTTGGCCATATTTTTGTGCTTTACTTACTCCAACACCTTGAATTTGAGCAAGCTCATCAAATGTTATAGGATATTGATTAGCCATATCTATAAGAGAAGGCTCCATGAAAATTATAGAGGGAGGTAAACCAATAGTTTTAGCCTGTTGTTTTCTAAGGTCTTTGAGAATCCGATATAAATTATTATCTAAAGCCTGTCCTTTTTGGTTGGATATTATTTTTTGATCATTAAGTTTATTATAATCGTGATCTTCTGTTATTTTTATACTATATGGATTTAGTAAAAATTCTTCACCAAGTTTTGTAGTTTTTAAAATTCCATAGGACTCGATTTCTTTTGTAATTAATTGTTTAACATAAATCTGCCTAATTATGGAATGCCAAAACTGGATGCTTTTATTTTTTCCAATACCAAAAACCTGATCAATTTGAGACATGTGTTGCTTTATGAGACTATTGCTTTCTCCAACTAAAATTTTTGCTATTTCTTTTGGTTTAAACCTTTGTTTACATTCAATAATTACATTTAGAAGTGTTTTAACAAAACTTTTTCCTTCTATGGTTGGTTTAGGTGTTTTACAATTATCACACATATTATTGCATTTTTCTTCAGAAAATTCTTCACCAAAATAATGTAAAAGATATTTTCTTCTACACATGGAAGTTTCTGAAAATGCGATAGTTTCCATTATTAATAATCTGCCAATTTCTTGTTCAGCTATAGGTTTTCCTTGAAGAAATTTTTCTAGCTTTTCAATATCTTTATAATCATAGAATGTAATTAAATCACCTTTTCCTCCATCACGTCCCGCTCTACCAGTTTCTTGGTAATAACCTTCTAAGCTTTTAGGAATATCATGATGAATAACAAATCTAATATCAGGCTTGTCAATTCCCATCCCAAATGCTATAGTAGCTACAATAACATCACATTCTTCCATGAGGAATGCATCTTGATGAGCAACTCTTTTTTTTGTTTCTAAGCCTGCGTGATATGGTAGGGCTTTAATTCCATTAATTTGTAATATTTCTGCAATTTCCTCAACTTTTTTTCTACTTAAACAATAGACAATTCCAGACTCCCCCTTTCTTTCATTTATATATTTAATTAATTGTTTCGCAATATCATGTTTAGGTCTTATTTCATAAAAAAGATTTGTTCTGTTAAAAGAATCTAGGTACAATTTTGCATTTTCAATTTTTAGGTTTTTCATTATATCTAACCTGACTTTTGGTGTTGCTGTAGCAGTTAATGCAATTATTGGGGCAGGAGCAATATTATTTATTATTTGTCTTAGTTTACGATATTCTGGCCTAAAATCATGTCCCCATTCTGAAATACAATGAGCTTCATCAATAGCAAAAAATGATATTTTATTTTTATTAAAAAAGTTTATGTTATCTTCTTTAATTAGGGATTCTGGAGCAACGTATACCAGCTTAGTTTTGTTATTTTGTATGTCTTCTCTTACTTGATTAGCCTGAGTTTTAGTTAAAGATGAATTTAAAACATGGGCAATACTATTATTATGACTATGTCCTCTAAGAGCATCGACTTGATTTTTCATTAATGCAATTAAAGGTGATATTATGATAGCAACTCCTTCAGATAGAATTGCTGGTAGTTGATAGCACATTGATTTACCCCCGCCAGTTGGCATGATAACCATTGAATCATTCCCATCTAAAAGATTTAAGATAATTTCTTCTTGCTTTCCCCTAAAGCTATTGAATCCAAATATTTTCTTTAGGCTATCTTGTAATATTTCTTTATTAATTTTATTACTTGTTTTAATATCCATCTAAAAGTAA
>CAZJXE010000074.1:0-5420 GCA_964549835.1 uncultured Weeksellaceae bacterium | reverse complement strand
TGAGCGCCGTACTTACTTTCTTTTTCTATATATAAATTATCTTTCTTCATTTTTTAAAACATTGTAAAGATAATGCTTTAAATCTATTATAACTAAATTTGTTTCATGTCAAGAAAAAATAGAAGAAAAAATATTTCATTAGAAAATATTGAAGTAATTAATACTGCATCAAAAGGAAAATCTATTGCAAGACACGATGGTAGAGTAATATTTATTAATGGTGCTATTCCGGGCGATATTTGCAACATAACAGTATTTAAAAAAAGAAGAAAATATTGGGAGGCTAGAGTTGATAAAATTATAAAAAAATCAAAATATAGAATTGAACCAAAGTGTTCTCATTTTGGCACTTGTGGGGGTTGCAAATGGCAAAATATGCAATATGAAGCTCAATTAAACTTTAAACAAAATGAAGTTTTAAATAATCTTTCAAAAATAGGTGGTGTTACAATTGATAAATACAATAAGATTTTAGGAAGTAAAAAAACATATAACTATCGGAACAAAATGGAATTTACTTTTTCTAACAAAAGGTGGCTAACCCAAGAAGAAATACTTAGTAATGAAAATATTGCCGATAAAAATGCTTTGGGGTTTCATGTGCCAGGTATGTTTGATAAAGTAATTGATATAAAAACATGTCATCTGCAAGATGAACCTTCAAATACTATTAGAAATAGGATAAGAGAATTTGCATTAAATAATAAACTATCATTTTTTGATTTAAAAAAACAAGAAGGACTTTTAAGAAACTTGATGATAAGGATATCTAAAATTGGCGAAATTATGGTTCTTGTTCAATTTTTTAATGATGATTCAAAAAAAATTAATCTATTAATGAGTTTTATTAAAGATTCTTTTAGTGAAATTACTTCATTACTTTATACAATAAATACAAAACCAAATAACACAATCTATGATCAAGAAATAATTTGTTATTCAGGTAAAAATTATATTAGAGAAAAAATTGAAAATTTAACATTCAAAATAGGCCCAAAATCGTTTTTTCAAACAAATTCAGAACAAGCTAAGCTACTTTACTCATCAGTCAGAAAGCTAGCTAATATTAAAAATAATGATGTCGTATATGATCTATATACTGGAACAGGAACAATTGCTCAATTTATTTCTAATAAAGCAAAAAAAGTTGTTGGTATAGATTCTGTGCCTGAAGCAATAGATGCAGCTATGGAAAGTGCCAAAGACAATAATATTAGAAACTGTATTTTTTATTCAGGAGACATGAAAAATATTTTTAGTGATGAGTTTATTTTAAAAAATGGAAAACCAGATGTAATTATAGCTGATCCTCCAAGAGACGGAATGCATAAAAAGGTTATAAAACAATTATTAAAAATTCTTGCTAAAAGAATTATTTATGTTAGTTGCAATCCAGCTACTCAAGCAAGAGATTTAGCTCTTTTAAAAGAAAAATACAATATAAAAGAAATACAGTCAGTAGATATGTTCCCTCATACTCATCACGTAGAAAATATTTTATCTTTAGATTTGAGATAAATTATTAAATTTACTTTATGAACGATTTTTGGAAAAAACTTAAAGAATTATATGATATGAATCCTGGACTTTTCGGTCTATTACTTTTTCTTGATCTCGCAATTTTATTTTTCATCATAAAATACCTTTTCTAATTGATTCAAAATATCAGTTAACTGTAAAATGATTGAGTTCTTTTCATCATTAAAAATAACATAATCAGATAATTTTTCCTTTTCCTTTTGATCCATCTGATTTGATATAATTTTAAGTATTTCCTCTTTAGATCTGTTATCTCTTTTAATTATTCTATCAATTCTAATATTTTTATTAGCTGAAACACAAATAATTCTGTCTAAATCTATATTTGATTTACTTTCAAAAAGAATTGCTGCTTCTTTAAACACAATTTTAGAGTTTTGATTTATACACCATTTTTTAAAATTACTTTTTACGAAAGGATGAACTAAAGAATTTAGATTTTTTAAAGCTTTATTGTCTCTAAAAGCTAGAGAAGAAAGTTTTTTATTTTTAATCAAATTATTAGAAGCATATACGTCATCTCCAAACTCTTTTTTAATTAAACTTATAAGTTCTAAATCACTATTCATCAGTCCCTTTGCTACTCTGTCAGAGTAAAAAACAGGGAAACCCATTTTTTCTATAATATTAGCAACAAATGACTTCCCAACACCAATACCACCTGTAATTCCAACTTTGATCATTATATTATTTATTTAACAATCTAAAATAGATCTTTTCATAAATTGGTAGAATTTCTGGCAAATCAAATGATTTAGCATGATTATATGCATTAGCCTTAATAGAATCTAACAATTTATTATTTGATAATAAATTAGACAAATCAAGAGACATCTTTTTAATATCTCCAACATCAGATAAATATCCTGTTTTTTTATCTATATTAACTTCAGGCAATCCCCCACTATTTGTTGATATTACAGCTGTCTTACTAGCCATTGCTTCAAGCGCAACGAGTCCAAAACTTTCTGTTTCGGAAGGAAGAATAAAAACATCAGCAAATGATAAGATATTTTCAATTAATTTTAATTTTCCTAGAAATTTTACATCTTTACTAATACCATACTTTCTACACATTTGTTCTGCAGCTACTCTTTCAGGACCATCACCAATCATTAATAATTTACATTTATGCTCTTTTCTAACATTATTGAAAATATCAATTACATCATTTATTCTTTTCACTTTTCTAAAATTTGAAATATGTGTTAAAATAAACTCATCATCTTTAGCATAACTTGTTCTAAGATTTTTATCAAATTGTTTTTCATACAGTTTAATATCAATAAAGTTTGGAACATAATCAATTTCCTTATTTATACTGAAATTTTTCAATGTAACCTCTTTTAAATTTTTAGAAACAGTTGTTATAGCATCAGAGCTATTAATTGCATACTCAATTACTGGCTTAAAAGATTTATCTTGTCCAAGCAAAGTTATATCTGTACCATGTAAAGTAGTTACTATGGGAATATTTATTGAATGAGTTAATAAAATTTGCTTAGCATTTACTGCTGCTGAAGCATGTGGTATGGCATAATGAACATGAAGAATATCCAATTGCTCATGAATGGCAACATCTACCAACTTACTTGTTAAATTTAATTCATAAGGTGGATATTCAAATAATGGATAAGAAGGAATATTTACCTCATGATAATATATATTTTCAGAAAACAAATCAAGACGAAATGGTTGATCATATGAAATAAAATGAACTTCGTGTCCTTTTTGAGCAAAAGCAATTCCTAGCTCTGTGGCAACTACACCACTTCCTCCATAGGTTGGATAACAAACTATACCTATCTTTAAGCTATCTTTCATTGTATTTAAATATTTGTTCCATAATATTCGTTCTAACATTTAAGTCAAGCAACTTTTTATTATCTGAATTTGGATGAATTCTATTGGAAAGAAAGATATAAATAATTTCTGTCTCAGGATCTGCCCAAGCTAAAGTACCGGTAAATCCAGAATGACCAAAACTTTTTCTTGAAACACATTTACAAGTAGGTCCTCCCTCTTGATCTTCCAAAGCAGGTTTATCAAATCCTAAACCTCTTCTATTATCATTTTCACAAAACTGGCATTTTGTAAATTCTTCAATAATTTCTTTAGAAAAATATAATTCATCACCATAATGTCCTTTATTTAGATACAACTGCATAATTTTTGCTAAATCATTTGCATTTGAGAATAAACCAGCATGCCCGCCTACTCCACCTAGCATTGCAGCTCCCATGTCATGAACATTTCCCTTAAGCAATTGACTTCTAAATTCATAATCATTCTCTGTAGGAACAATTCTATTAGCATCTAACTTACTTTTGGGTAAAAAACATAAATTTTCCATTCCTAATTTATTATAAAAATTTGAAACTAGATAGGAACTAAACTCTTCTTCAGTAACATTTTCAATAATCTCTTTCAAAAGATAATAACCTAGATCACTATAAACATATTCTTTTTTTTCTAATAAATCAGACGCAATAATATTATTGATCACGGAATCAGGATATGAAAAATGTATAAAAATAGAATCAGCTACTTTTATTGGGTATGTTTTAGACCTTTTATTGGAATACAATGTATCCCTTAAACTAATAAAACCATCATCTGAAGTTTCTAAAGTAGACTTATAGAACGGAATCCAAGGAATCAATGAGGCTTGATGAGTTAAAACATCTCTTATTAAAAGATCCTGCTTATTTGACTGTTTTAAATTTAAATAACTACCCAAAGAATTGTCAATATTAAAAAGATTATCGTCAGACAGTTTCATTAACGACGGAACTGTAGCAGCTATTTTTGTTATTGAAGCTAAATCATAAACATCAGAATTCTTAACCTTCATTTTATTTTGATATGTATGAAATCCATAAGATTTATGAAAAACAACATCTCCTTTTTTAGCAATTAAAATTTGACATCCAGGCATAGCCTTATCTAAAATTGCATTTTTTACTATACTATCAATTTTAAATTCTAAAACTTCATTAAATGAAGATGATAGATCTAGAGAATAAGATAATCTAATTGAATCTGTATTTAGTCCGTCTCCAATATCAAAATGCCTAGTAGAAACTGGAATTGAACCACTAATACTATTTCCTCCAAATATTGATTGTGCAACAATCCTTTGAGCAGAAACACTATTTTGGTAACCCAATAACATACCGTCAAAATTAGCTGTAAATAAAAATGAATTGATACTGTAAGGATTAGCAAAAATTGTAACTATCACTTTAGACTGTAATGCAATCGTCTGTAAAAAAATATCAGTATTTTTTGAAATTTTATAATCTTTCCATGGATTATCATTTGATTTATGAATGCTTACAATAACAAGATTATAATTTGATAATTTATCTAATATATATGCCTGAGATTTAATATTAGCATCTTCAGAAATACTAAATGTATCAACTTTTGCATAATAATTAAGGGCTTGCTGAAAATCTATTGATTTTTCACCAATTGTAAGGCTTGCAATTTTTAGCGTATCTAATCTCTTTAAAGGTAATAAGCTATCATAATTCTGTAATAAAGTAACTGATGATTTAATTAGTTTTTGATTAATCCTCTCTGTACTTTTTGTAACAAGACTATCATTAATTATTTTAAGGTTAATTGATTCAAAATTATCAAGCCCCATCCATTTTTTTGCTAAAAGTATTTTTTTACATTTTTGATTAATCTCATCTTCAGAAATTAATCCATCCTTTATTGATTTCTTAATCATTTTTAAAGCCCTTGGCACATCTTCAGCGCACAATAAAATATCATTTCCAGCTATTAATGCTCTAACATCTAACTCACCAGGCTTATATAAATCACTAACAGCTTTCATATTAAGACCATCAGTAAACTTTAAACCATTA
>CAZJXE010000073.1:0-5428 GCA_964549835.1 uncultured Weeksellaceae bacterium | reverse complement strand
TGCTCCTACTGAGGAAGAAGCTCCTACTGAGGAAGAAGCGCCTGCTGAAGAAGCTGCGCCTGCTGAGGAAGAAGCTCCTGCTGAGGAAGAAGCTCCTGCTGAAGAAGAAGCTCCTGCTGAAGAAGAAGCTGCGCCTGCTGAAGAAGAAGCTCCTACTGAAGAAGAAGCTGCTACTGCTGAAGAAGAAGCTGCGCCTGCTGAAGAAGAAGCACCTGCTGAGGAAGAAGCTCCTGCTGAGGAAGATTCTGACAAAAAATAATTATAATATAGTATTTCATGTTTAAGAAAGATTGCTTCTTAATTGGATCAATTTTCAAATTACATGGTTATAAGGGAAACTTTGTAATTTACAATGAAAATAATTATTCATTCACTTCAAATAAAATTGAATATTTATTTATTGAAATAGATCAAATTCTTGTACCTTTTTTCATTGAAAAATTTAGCATTAACAAAACAAAAAATATCTTAATTAAACTTGAAGATATAAGTTCGGAAACAAAAGCAAAGAAATTTCTTAATTTAAAGGTTTACCTACCAAATAAATATCTATTCATTGATAAGGAAAAAACAACAAAAAATGATATTATTGGTTTTACAGTAAATGATATTAATTTAGGCTTTTTGGGAACTATTAAAAATATTGACACCCAAACATCTCAAAAATTAATATACGTATCAAATGAAGAAAAAGAATTTTGTTTTCCAATGAATGATCATTTTATTAAATCAATAAAATTTGAGACACGAACTATTTTTGTTGAAATACCAAAAGAAATAATAGAATTAAACTAATTCTTCGATAAAATTGATGCCATTTTTTGCCAACTCATTTAAAACAGGAGTATAAATTTCTTTTGAGGTTGGAATTTGAACTCCTTTTAGTTTAATAGTTTTATTTAAAATTAACTTAACAGCAATTGCAACAGGAAGTCCAACAGTCTTAGCCATTGCAGTATTTGTTTGATCATCACCAAAAACAACAAGCGATGAATTTAATTTAAATTCTTTATTTTGAAAAATATAATCAAATTGATGTTGCATAACAACCATATCTTTATCCTCATTTGATAAAGATAATTTTTCTTCAGTAATTTTTTGTAAAACTTGTGCAGGAGTAGCATCTTTTATTTTACATAATTTATCAGAAAAAATGCCAAGCCATTCAAATTTCTGAAATTCATCTGATTGAATATCAATGGATAAAAATTTACAAAACCTTTCCTTAATTGACAATTTGGAATCTGGAGGTAAAAACAATGACAGAAAATCCTTATTACTAAGGTTTTCTGAATTATTAATCACATAATCATCATTTGTTAAACCAAGTTTAACAAAAGCATTCCATGAATTACAAAAACCTACTTTTCTTAGAGTACCACGATACATCGTTTCAATTTCATTTAATCCATAAGAAGCAATATAAGATAGTGAATCTCTATTGGCATAAGCTTCAAACTTTCCCTCATTTAGAATATTTACATAATCAAGCTTTGTAAATAATGATTCATAACTTATCTCTTGAACTTTATTTAATTGTAAATATTTTGAAGTTCCTTTACCTGCTAAAATTACATTTCTAGGATTCCAAGTAAATTTATAATTCCAAGGATTATTATCAGAATCAGGGTGAATTAAACCACCACAATAAGATTTAAAAGATTTCAATTTAGCTCCTTTTAATTTTAATTCATCAATAACCTTCATTGCTGACATATGATCAATTCCAGGATCTAATCCAATTTCATTTAAAAAAATTAAATTATTTTTTTTAGCATGACTATCAAATTGTTTAATGCCATTTGAAACATAAGAAGCTGTAACTAAATCCTTTTTAAACTCTAAACAATCTTTTGCAACAATTAAATGCATATTTGAAGGAAGCATAGAAACAACAATATCAGCTTTTTTTATCTCAATTTGTCTTTGATTAGAATCATTTACATCAAAAAATATAGGTCTAGAATTTTTATGATTAGATGCAGCAAATACAGCTAATTCAATATTGTAATCTGCTATTGTAACAAGCCAATTGAATTTTGAACTCTCATTTAATAAATATTCAATCAATAAAACTGAAGATCGACCCGCTCCAATTACAAGAATTTGCTTCATGAATTTTTTTGGCTAATTTATTGTTTTATTAAATATCTCAAAAAGAATTCTAAACTTATGTATAAATTAATTATTAAAATATAACTTTGTACGCTCTTAAACGGAAAACACAATGTCTGAATCAGTAAATAGAGCACAAGAAAAACTCATTTCTGACCTAGGAATTAAAAATTCAAAGACTCATTGGAATCTTTCTTCTGATGAACTCCAAGAACATGCCTTAAAAAAAGGCCAAGCAAAATTAACATCACAGGGTGCAATAACAATTAACACAGGAAAGTTTACTGGTAGATCCCCTCTTGATCGTTTTATTGTTAAAGATTCAATAACTAAAGATTCTGTTTGGTGGGGAGACATTAATATTCCTTTTGATGAAAAAAACTTTGATCAGCTTCATAAAAAAATAATTAATTATTTAAGCTCAAAAGAATTATATGCGAGAGATTCATATGCATGTGCCAATGATAATCATAGACTTAACATTAGAGTTATTAATGAATATCCATGGAGCAATTTATTTGCTTACAATATGTTTCTTAGACCTACTGAAGATGAGTTAAAAACATTTAAGCATGAGTGGTTGATTCTTAATGCTCCAGGATTTTATGCAGACCCTAAATCTGATGGGACCAGACAAGAAAACTTTGCAGTTTTAAGTTTTTCAAAAAAAACAATATTGATAGGAGGAACTGGATATACTGGTGAAATTAAAAAAGGAATTTTTTCTGCTCTAAATTTTATTCTTCCTCACGATAAAGATGTTCTTCCTATGCACTGTAGTGCAAATACAGGCAAAGACGGAGACACGGCCATCTTTTTTGGATTGTCAGGAACAGGTAAAACTACATTATCAGCTGACCCAAAAAGAAATCTAATTGGAGATGATGAACATGGGTGGGATGGTGATTCTGTATTTAACTTTGAAGGCGGTTGTTATGCTAAATGTATTGATCTAACTGCAGAAAATGAGCCAGACATATATGCCGCTATAAAGAAAGGTGCATTATTAGAAAATATTGAGTTTTTTGAAGGAACAAATAAAGTTGATTACTCAAATACTAATATTACCCAAAATACTAGGGTTTCATATCCAATAGACTTTATTAAAAACATAGCTATTCCTTCCTCTGGTAAAAATCCCAAAAATATATTTTTCCTAACTGCTGATGCTTTTGGAGTGCTTCCTCCTATTTCAAAACTTACTAAAGGGCAAGCAATGTATCATTTTATATCTGGATATACAGCTAAAGTTGCAGGAACTGAAGCTGGAGTTAATGAGCCTCAAACAACATTTTCAGCATGCTTTGGCGCTCCTTTCATGCCATTACATCCTACAAAATATGCAGAAATGTTAGGAGATAAAATGAAAGAATTTGGAGTAAATGTATGGTTAATTAATACCGGATGGTCTGGAGGTGAATACGGAACTGGAAATCGTATTTCGTTAAAACATACTCGAGCAATGATAACTGCTGCATTAAATAATGAGTTAGATAAAGTTGAATATTTAACTCATGAAGTTTTTGGCCTATTTATGCCAAATTCATGTCCAGGAGTTCCATCTGAAATATTAAGCCCTAAAAATACATGGAAAGACAAGAATGCTTATGATAAAAAAGCTAATATTTTAGCAAAAGCATTCAACGATAATTTTATTCAATTTTCAGACCATGCTAATAAAGAAATTCTGAATGCTGCACCCAAAATTAATTAGTTTGAATTTTTTATATAAATTATTTTTTACTTTTTCAATTATATCTGTTTTATTAAGTTGTAAAAAAGATCCTATAATTTTTGGAAATAGACCTATAGTATTTGGAAATAATATTACTAAAATTGCATTTGGTTCATGTGGAAGTCAGAACAATGATTTGCCAATTTTTAATGTAATTACCAATCATAATCCAGATTTATTTATTTTTCTTGGTGATAATATTTACGGAGATACAGAAGATATGAATGTACTCAGAAATAAATATAATCAACTTGGTAGTAAATTAAGCTATCAGTACATGAAACAAAATGTACCAATTATTGCGACGTGGGATGATCATGATTATGGCTGGAACGATGCCGGAAAGTACTATAAATACAAAGAACAATCAAAAGAAATTTTTCTAGAATTTTTTGAAGAACCAATAAATTCATCTAGAAGACAACACAAAGGTATTTATCATGCTGAAACATATAATATTGATGATAAAAAATTACAAATAATTTTACTTGACAATAGAACTTTTCGAAGTAATTTAAAGACTTATGATGGTGAAGTTGATGGAGATGATAGATATTCATACAGTCTTGATTATGGAACTCAAAATAGTCCTGATTCAACTCTATTAGGAGAAGAACAGTGGATTTGGTTAGAGCAACAACTACTTACACCTGCTGACATGAGATTGATTTGTTCTGGAACTCAATTTGGAATTGAATTTAATGGTTACGAAGCCTGGGCAAATTTTCCTCATGAACAACAAAAACTTTTAGATCTAATTAAAAGTACCGCTGCAAGTGGCGTTATGTTTCTTACAGGCGATGTTCATTATGCTGAATTATCAAAATTAGAAGAAGAAAATCTATATCCAATTTATGATTTTACATCAAGTGGATTATCATCAACATGGGACTTTTCAACACCAAACATAAATAGAATAAAAGGACCCATAATGGAAAATCAATTTGGATTTTTAACAATTAATTGGCAAAAAAGTGATCCAGAAATAAACATGGAAGTATGGGACGTAAATAACACTTTAAGATTTAAGCATACAATTTCTTTATCAGAAATAAGTTTCTAAAAAATGCAGCTATTTTTCTCTGAAATAAATGATAATAAAGTAATTTTTTCTGCTGATGAAAAAAAACATTTAACAAAAGTTTTAAGAAAACAGGAAGGAGATATTATTTCAGTTATTGATGGAAAAGGTTATTTATATTCAACTAAAATAAATTCTTTAGACAAAAACTCATCTTTAATAGAGATAATCAAAAAAGAAAAAAAGAAAAAAAGGCATAATTATCATCTTCATATTGGTATTGCGCCAACTAAAAATATAAGCAGATTTGAATGGTTCCTAGAAAAAGCTACAGAAATAGGAATTGATGAAATCACACCTATTATTTGTAATAGATCTGAAAGAAAGAAAATTAATATTCAAAGATGTAATAGAATACTTATTTCTTCAATAAAACAATCTTTAAAATTTTATAAACCTAAATTAAATGTACCATCTAATTTTAGTGATTTTATAAAAGAAAAATTAGAAGGAGATAAATTAATTGCACATTGTTTAAAAACAGAAAAAAATAAAAT
>CAZJXE010000072.1:0-5442 GCA_964549835.1 uncultured Weeksellaceae bacterium | reverse complement strand
TGTAATTTTTAACTCAGAAAAAGGAGATTGCTTTCATTGTCATGGAACCGAAATGTTTATGGATAATCTTTTTCATAATAACGGGCTTGATTCTGAAAATTTTTCTGATCTTGGATTGTTCAATATTACAGATGATCCTCTAGATATTGCAAAGTTTAAAACTCCAACACTAAGAAATATTGAATTTACTGCTCCATATATGCATGATGGAAGATTCTCAACTTTAGAAGAAGTAATAGAACATTATAACTCTGGAGGAAAATACTCTGCTACAGTTGATCCTTTAATGAAAAATATTGGAGTTGGTTTACAACTAACAAATTCTGAAAAACAAGATTTAATTAATTTCTTGAAAGCACTTAGTGATTATGATTACTTAAGTAATTTTTAAAATTTATATTTGCAACTTCATTAAAAGTTATAATGAAATACATAATTACATTTATATCTCTTCTTATTTCATTAAGTACCTTTTCTCAAGAAAACAAAAAATGTTATACTACTGAATTGATAAATAATGAGTTAGTTGATAATAATGATTATCAAAATCAAATTTATCAGGTGCATAAAGAAAATAAAAAATGGTTATCAGAAAACGGAAATAGTAAAGAAGTAATTACTATACCTATTGTAGTACATGTTATTTACAGACAAACGCATGCAAACCCTGGTATTGGAACAAATATTCCTAATTTCCAAATTGAAGACCAAATTAGAATTTTAAATGAAGATTACAGTAAAACAAATAGTGAATTTCCAAATCCTCCTAGAAATACATTTGTTAACTATGCTGGAAATCCAAACTTAAAATTCTGTTTAGCTACAACTGATCCAAATGGTAATCCAACTACAGGGGTAACAAGAACGCTATCAACTAAAAATAGTTTTAACTATAATACTGAATCTAATGATATGAAAAGGAATAATACCGGTGGAAAAGATGGCTGGGATCCAAGTAAATATCTAAATATATGGGTTTGTGACATTGCAAGTTCTGGAAACACATCTGTTCTTGGCTATGCCTATCTTCCTGGATTACAATCATGGAATGCTTGGAAAGATGGTTTAGTAGTTGATTTTCAACATTTTGGTACTGTAGGTAATGCTTCCTCATCAAGTGATGGAAGAACACCTACTCATGAAATTGGACACTATTTAGGTCTATATCATACATTTTGTGAATCTTCTGGAGGAGGTTGTTGTGATAATGACAATACATGGGGATCTAATGTTTATGATACTCCTGCAACTGATGATGTCTACTATGGCAATGTTAATGCAAATACAAATAATAACACATGTAATGATTTATTCTATGGTTTTAATTCAGATTTATTAGATATGGATGAAAATTATATGGCATATTCAAATCATACTTGGATGTTTACCTATGATCAAATAAATGAAATGAACGCTACTTTAAATGGTTACAGATCAAGTTTAAAAAACTCTAATGTGCCAGTTAACTGTACCGGTCTTGTTTCAAACACTAATATTGATAATAACGTTAAAGTTTTCCCAAATCCTGCAAAAAATAGTATTTCAATAGAAACAAGTTTTTCTAACTATTCAATAAATCTAAAAAATATTCTGGGAAAAAATATTTTATCACTTCGAAACATAAGCTACAACAAAAGGATTGATGTTTCTAAATTTAGAAATGGAACATATGTTTTAGAAATAGCAACAAATTCCGAAAAAATAATTAGTAAAATAATTATTTGTGATTAAAAACTATATTCTCTGATTTTTAGAATAATTTCTCCACTTTTCAACTAGCATTAGCATATCATCAGGAAGATCAGAATTAAATGAAACTAAGGAATTTGTTTTAGGATGTTTAAATTCTAATGATTTTGCATGTAATGCTTGTCTTGGACAGGTTTTAAAACAATTTTGAACAAACTGTTTATATTTAGTAAAAGTGGTTCCTTTTAAAATAACATCACCCCCATATTCAGCATCATTGAAAAGAGGATGACCTATGTGCTTAAAATGGGCTCTAATTTGGTGTGTACGACCTGTTTCAAGCTTACATTCGACCATTGTTACATAGCCAAACCTTTCAATAACTTTATATTTAGTTATAGCATTTTTTCCATATTCACCATCTGGAAAAACGGTCATAATTTTTCTGTTTTTTAAACTTCTCCCAATATTTCCAATTATGGTATCGCTATCATTTTTAATATCTCCCCAAACTAATGCAATATAAAGCCTATTTAAATCTCTTTCTTCAAATTTTTTAGATAATGCAGTCATGCTTTCTTCATTTTTTGCAATAACTAAAATTCCAGAGGTATTTTTATCTATCCTATGAACAAGTCCAGGTCTATTTTCTAAACTTTTATTTGGCAAATTATCAAAATGATACGCTAATGCATTAACTAAAGTGCCATCATAATTACCAAATCCAGGATGGACAACCATTCCTGCATCTTTATTTACAATCAATATATCATCATCTTCATAATCAATTTTTATAGGAATATCTTGTGGTATTAACTCATTAGTAAGTTTGGGATAAGAATATACAATACTAACTCTATCTCCAGATTTAACTTTATAACTAGATTTTACTGATTTATTATTTACCAAAATATTTCCATTTGCAGCAGCTTTTTGAATTTTATTTCTAGTAGCATTATCAATAAAATTCATAAGAAACTTATCAACCCTTAATGGGGTTTGGCCGCTACTAGCAGTAAAATCAAAATGCTCAAACAATTCAGAACTTTCTTCAGATGACATCTATCTAATAATTAACTTTTTATTTTTTAGACCTAAATCATTTTCTAATCTAAGAATATAGATTCCGCTTGACAATGAACTGATATTAAGACTAAAACTGTCATAGTAAAATTTCTTACTAAAAAGAAGATTTCCAGTAATATCAAATAATTTAATTCTATTATTATGTGAAGGCGATTTGATTGTTAATTTATCTCTAGCGGGATTTGGGAATAGATCAAAGGAAATTTCATTAATCTCTAAATCAAGAGATATAGTATTCATACTTACAATAGGTCTTATCATCCAAGAACCATTGTATTGGGAATTATTCCAAGAACCACCCACATTATAAAACATATAACTATTCGCAGAATTATTTTTATCAAGACCAATATTTAGCATATCATTTGAATTTTGTTCCCAACCAACATAAAAAATATCTGTAAGTTGAAACAAAGAATCTATGTAATAAAAATGAAAATTATTTGTATTTGTATGCTTAGGATACTCTAGTTTTTGATATAATACATTTCCAGGAAGTCCATTATTATCATCCCAAACAGTTAGTTTAAAATCAATTTGATTTACGGAATCTAACATTTGGGGAAAATAAATCTGAACAGCTCTAAGTGTGTCAGGTCTATTTAACTTAAACTGATATGCAGCAAGAGCACCCGAAACATTTATTCCATATGCAGACTCTACAGAACCATCATCATAAGAAAAATGTGAAAAAAACCTTTGTTTTTTAATTAGTGTATCATTATTTTTAAAATCATTTGAGCCTGTTCCAATAATATGTTCTATTGTAAATTCACAACTATCTTTATAATTGGCAGGGAAAACATTTGCATTAATTGATATAGCAGGGTTTTCAAAAACATAATTTCCTATAGAATCATAGTCTAAAACAGTAATATTTCTACTGATACCTAATGAAGGATAATGATCAATAATAACATTATCTTCATAAACATTATACTGATAATCAACATTAATACTTGCTTGATTATTTCTTAGTTGAATATTAACTGAATCATTAATTTCATCATTAAAATTATTGATATAATGAGACCAAGGCATCTCATTATATCTTTTTAAAAAAGATGGAGATTGATAAACAAAAGAAACATCATTTAATGTTGAGGTATCAACAGTAGAAAAATAACTATCTAACTTTATATAATCAATATGCCAATGATCAAAGTTTCCAGACAATGTAGCATAATTTATAAATCTAAATTGGAAAGAATTATGTAAAAAATAGGGGTCAGAAATCATAAGGACATTTTTTTTAAACTCATGAAAATTACTTCCAGGAACTGACCAAACTTTTTTCCAAGATTTAGTTCCAAGAGAATCAGATAAGAACTCTAATGTTAATGAATCTTCTTGTTGGGGATTATCTCCTAAACCTTGAGCTTGATGAAAAAAAAGAAAGAATGCAGTGTCAATGTTGCTTAAATCAATTTCTTGAGATAATAATTGATCAGCTTGACCACTATTATTTGTCATATTTATATCATAAGCAAAACCATTAGAATCTAAACCATCAAATGTAACAACGCCGATGCTAGGTGGATTAATAGGATAATTATTATTCACAAATGCACTATTACCAATCCATAAGGATGGACTTAATTGGTTTGAAGAAAAATCATCAAAAAAAGGTAAGTTTAAAGAACTTTTATTAATTGATGAATTATTCTCTACAGCTCTAGGAACAGATAATAATGGAGTTAAAACTTCTTGAGCAAAAATAGAATTAGCTATTAGTAGAAAAAGAAAAACATATCTCATTTTAAGTTTACATTTTCAGGATTTGAAAAGAAAAGATCTATAGTTGATCCTAATTTTAATTGATTGTCATTATCAAAAGGAGGTGTTTGCTTATAAATAATTGCATTAGATGTATCTAAAACATTTTCTTCATAAAGTTCTGTTCCAATATTTAAAGAGGAAGTTTTAAGAACAATATGAGCAGCAACTCTTGTTAAACCAATTAGATCAGGTACAATAACATATTCATCACTTAAACCTCTACCAACAACAAGATTTACTACCGTTCCCTTAAGAATCTCTTGTCCTGCGAAAATACTTATACCATTAACGTTAAAATCCAAAATTTTATTTGTAGCTATGTCAGATTTATATTCTAATTTACCAACAGTTAAACCAATAATTTCAATTTTTCTTAGAGCTTGTCTAAGAGTTAAATCATAAACATCTGGAAATTTAACAATACTAGTGTTTGTTTCAGTTACTGTTAAATATATTCTTCTTTTCTTTTTAACCTTGGAATTTGGTTTTGGCTCTTGATTAATTACTATTCCCTTAGGTTGTTCTAAATCTGAAATAGAATCAATTATAACAAATCTTAGATTATTAGCATCAGAGATAGAGTCTAGTTGATTTAAACTATAGCCAGAATAGTCAGGAACAATAATATATTTATCATGAAGCGTATATATATCTAAAAATTTAAGATATAAAAAAAACAAAATAGGCAGAGTGATTGAGGCTAGTAAAAAATTTTTTAAAATAACTTTATTTTCAAAAAAAGAAGAAGATGATTTTTTTTCTAAATTATTTTCTTCTAATTCATTAATTTGAATATTTTCTTCAAATCTATTATTTTCCAAATTATTCATCTAAATTTTAACAAATGTAATTATAAAAATACTATTATAATTATTTTTAAAGTAAACA